>JBEKSX010000060.1:0-18721 GCA_049516635.1 Ignavibacteria bacterium
CTTTGATAGCTGCTTTGCAGGCACCGGTGATTCTCATGAGCCAGAACCGGCATGCGGAAAAAGACAGGATGAGAGATGAAAATGATTACCTCATAAACCTCAAATCGGAAATGGAGATCCGAAGTTTGCATCAAAAGATGAATCTATTGCTTGAAGAGCAGATCAAGACACTTTTCGATACACAATCAAAACAATTTACATTGTTTGAAGAAATTATCAAAAAACTTGACCGTAATAAGTCCTAGTAATTTAATTCATCACATAAATATAGCTATTTTAAAACTTAATACCCGCCGAGTACCTTGCGGGTGGCAGTGAGGACAGGCGGCAATATGCTATAATAAAATATATCTGAGATTTTTCCAGCTAGAAGGCGGGCAAGCTGCTTTGCTTAAAATGACGGTGCTTTTACTTATTCCCCTTCTTCTTCTTGCGGTTCATTCTCTTTTTTCTCCTTTTGTCCGTTCTTCTTATGGGAAGTATCGGTATTACCAAACCTGTAAGTGAATGTCATCATACCGAAACGGCTGTCCCTTCTGCGTGATGCTTCTTCCGTGAACCCGGTTCCGCTGGTGGTGGAGCTCATCTTTCGGGAATTCAGTATATCGTTCAGGTTCAAGCTCAGGCTTAAAGCTTTGCTTTTAGTAAAATCTGCTTTTATCCCCATATCGATATAATAGCTTGGATCGGTTTTTCCCTGTGCCATCGTTCTGGGTCCGTCATAATTACCCGTGAGCTGGAACTGGAGGAATTCCCATATTGTCATGCTGGAGATCATTTTTATCGACCAGCTGTAGTTATCGCTGTTCAGGTCAGATGTACCGACCGTTCCTTTCAGAATGGTCCTGTAGAAATTGAAGTTCGATGTAAGGTCCCACCAGCCGAAGATGCCGGTCTTCGAAATAAATTCGAAACCATACGACGTGCCGCTGTTCAGGTTTTGGAAGGTGGTCATGGAAACTCCCGTTGTGTCTATCGTCTGTATCCTGGTTATCATATCGTGTATCTGCCTTAAATATATGGATGACATGACAGTCGATTTTTTCCAGTATCTGGCATAACCCAGCTCATACGAATCTATATATTCCGGCTTCAGGTAAGGATTACCCTGCCTGAGATTCAACGGATCTTCATAATCGATGAACGGGTTCAGCTGTCTTATGTTCGGCCGGTTAATCCTTCTTGTGTAGCTTAATTGCATTTCATCATTCTTCCCGAACTTTTGTAAAATGTGTGCTGTCGGAAATATGCTGAAATAATTGTTTTTATATGATTGGCCGGTATTCGCAAGATCGCCCTTCGTATACGCCGCTTCACCTCTCAGCCCTACCATGAAGCTGAAATCTTTGATCGCATTGGTGTATGTTCCGTACACGGCATGAATCTGTTCATGATAAATGAAATTATTGTTGAGATTCACATCGCTTATCCATTGCGGGAGAGTATCATTGAAGCTTTCGGAAGTAAAATTATTATTAATGTTCCTAAAAATGCTCTTATAACCGGTCTGAAAGTTCGAATTTTCGCTTATAGGATGGGAGTAATCCGCCATCACCGTTGTGATATTGAATTTATTATTCGTAAAAGTGTTCTGGAGAGACGGGTTCGTGTTCACAGGCACTCCATTCACTATATTATCACTCAGAATATAACCCGCATCATTTTTCCTGTCCGCGCTCGAATAGAGAACATCGGCTGTTAATTTATGCTGGGGATCTTTAAAAGTCAATTTATAATCCATAGCAAGATCAAAACTATATCCGCTGCTGTTCTCATTGGAATTACTGTATGAAAGCCCTGTTAGGTTCTGATTCAAATCAAGATCATTATATTGAATTATGTGGCTTTCTGTTCCTTTGATATTATTATATGTTCCTCCGATGCTGAGTGTATTGCGTTTATCAAGATAATAGTCAAGACTGAGCTTTCCGAGGTGTGATCTTCTCATCTCCTGCGATGTCCCGGTCTGGTTGAGATAAAAAGTGCTGTCTGTCAGGAAGTTTTCCCTTGAATCGGCAGACGTACCGTTCATGTTGAACAAACGAAAGCTGTAGTTCGTATTCAAGCTTATCTTACTGGAACGGTAATTAAAATTTGCTGTAGCGTTATATTTATCTTTCGTCCCTGCACTCAAAGACATGCTGCCGTTTGATTGTATCTCATCGTTTTTCTTCATCACCAGGTTAATGATACCGGAGAGCCCGTCGGGATCGAATTTTGCCGAAGGATTAGTGATAATCTCAACATTCGTGATAGAACTTGCCGGGATCTGGTCTAAAGCGGCAATTCTATCCGAACCTGTCAAACCGGACGGTTTACCGTCTATCAGTACGGTAACATTAGTATTTCCTCTTAAACTAACATTACCGTCTATATCTACAGAAACCGATGGAATATTTTTCAGAACATCTGTGGCTGAACCGCCTATACTTGTAATATTTTTTTCGACATTGAATACTTTTTTATCTATGCCCAACTGGAAATCTTCCCTGTCGGCAGTGACCTCAATTCCGTTCACTATAACCGTACCCGGTACCAGCCTTACGATACCGAGATCAATTGCAGGATTTTTGACGTTCAGTATGAGGTTTTCGAGAATTGTAGGTTGATATCCGATGAAATTGAATTTTGCTGTATATGTCCCGAAAGGTACTCTTTCTAACAAAAACACACCATCTTCGTCTGTCAATGCACCGGATACGATAATGGAGTCCCGGCTCTTGGAAATAGTCACTGTTGCTGATTCAAGAGGGTTATTGGATGCCGAATCTATCAATGTGCCTGATATCTTTCCGGAACCTGTTCGGTTTATATTCCTGTTCTGCGCAGCTATATTCAAGCTTAAAGCAAAAACAATAAGAAGTGCGGGAAACACAATATATATTCTCGAAAAGGTGTTTTTCCCTATAAAAACAGTATTATTCATGCATGTGATATTATTAAAAGTGCAGAAATCTCTTAATTACATTACAATAATACAAAAATACCATCAACTTATTATCACTAAAATGTAATTAAATGTAACGTGAGGGGGAACTCAATGAAATTATGGATTTAGGTTGATCCGATTTCTCATTATTTTCTCAACTGTCCTGTTCTGACCTGGGTATGGCTCCGTAATTATCGATGAGGTAATTATCGTAATAATCCGCTTTCTGGAACAGGTCTTTGAATGTCTGAAGTCCCGTTTCGAACGTCAGGTACTGGTCGAAGGTAAATGTTGACAGCACTATATCCTGGTTATATACGCTGAACATCACATCATCGAGTGTGTAATTTTCACGGAGCAGGAATTCGTAGATTGGTGCTATATTCATTTTCGGAAGGCTGCAGATGTAGCAGTCACCGACTATAAATCCGTTCTCATTATAATTTATGGTGATATTGGCACTCCCTTCCTGGATCTCCCACGTAGAGGGACCTCTTCTTGCAAGCTTGACATCTTTTCCGAGCTGTTCTATTATTTTTTCTATTACTGCTGCAGCGCCTGCGGGTTTATACTCTTCTTCTTTCTTTAAGGCGGGAAGCTCCACTTTAGAACCGCAGAAAGGACAGTATTCCCCGTCGATGTTCTCAGCCGTAATAAGATTCGTACATGATACACACCTAACAGCTACTTTCCCGTACAGCGGTTTATACTCTTCGAGCGAATCTATAAGATAGCTCACGGGGAGTGCAAACCCGAGGTTATCTCCGCCCGCAATTATAAATGTATTGACCCCGACAATTTCTCCATCCTTATTCACAAGCGGACCACCGCTGTTACCCGGGTTGATCGCCGCATCTATCTGTATAAAATTAATGCCGCCCCGCACCCTATTCGCCTTTGAAACTATACCTTCGGTTGCCGTGTAATTCAATCCGAAAGGATGACCTATCGCTATCACCTGATCGCCGTCGTGTATCGGATGATCTCTGTCCAGCTGTATCTGTGGCATCTCCGCTCCCTCGGGTACTGCAATGAAAGCGAGGTCGTACTTCGGATCATTGAAATATACAGGAGACATGGTTTTTTTTAGTATCTTACCGCTTACTACAACCTCAAAATTCCCTTTTACAACGTGGTCATTGGTAATAATTAAATTATAATCCTTGAGATAAAAACCCGTTCCTGTACCCTGCGGCGTAGCTATCTGTATTATGATGGGTTGAAATAGTTCAATAATTTCCTGTGGGTCCATATTGTTTTTTTAAATATATTCTTATTGCTGAATGGTATATTTCGCGTTTCTATTCTGTATTATAATTTAAGCTCAGGATCTCATTCATAAATGACTTGAGAAAGTTCAGCATACTGTCAAATTTCAAATTCTCAGTTTTAAATTTCAACTCGGGATACTGCGGTGCACCTGCCTTAATAATCCCTTCTACAGCACCCTTAATAAGTTCTTCATTGAATTTTTTTGTTGAATCATCATAGTATTTTTCGGTAAACCCCATCTCGTTAAAATAATCCTGCGTAGTTATATTCAGCAAGAGACGAAACAGCTCTATATCCGCCTTAGCCAACCCGTAACTGAACAAACAATACCCAGCCATATATTCGTAAATGACAGCCGCAATATCTTCATATTTATTATCCACATACCATTTGACGTTCCCGGAATTATTATTTATTACATCGATAACCGCGGGATGGGGAGCGGGGTTGGCAATACCAAAGGTCGCTTTCACCCGGTAAAGATCGCTCAGCACCTTCTCTTTTGGTCTGTCCAATAATTTCTGAATCTGATCTGCCATAACCTTATTCTTTTCACCGAACGGTTTATTGTCTCTCGCAAAATAACTGTAGTGTATCGCTTCCATATCATTCTGCAAACTGCCCTGCGGGGAAATAAGAAAATCGATTTTATAGAGCGTGTTCAGCAAAAGATAGGATATTGCTCCCGAAAAGGTATCTTCCTTCAGTCCCGATACCCTTTGCAGTGCGTTACTTATCCATTTTTGATAATATTTGTACATTATCTCTTTTTCCTCAGGGGCAATATCTGTTGTGTATGTTTCGGCAGGTTTCAGCAGAGGGAAATCTTTGAGGAGGACATCATCCTGTTTATCGGCTCTGATTGCAAGCTCTTTTAGTGCATAATAAAGCTTTCTGGGGGAACCGTCTATCACACCGGAATCGAATTTTATATATATAACGTTGTCCTTTACCGCAAAACGTGAATAATAAAGTGTAAAGTTCATCTCCATAAGACGTCTCATAAAAGAAACTCCCGCTTTTTCGAATGCAGCAACCTCAGCTTCTGCCGTGACCTTCTTTTCATCTATAACACCGCGGACCAGTTTTGATCCCTGATAAAATTGGAACTTAATCACACCGTTCTCGCGCGTAAAGCTCAGATTGTCCTGTGCTTTATCTTTAAGATAATTGAAAAAAGCGGTATAAGAATCAAAATAATTCTTTTGTTCGAAGAGCTTTTCGCATTCAGTCCATAAGTCCGTTTTGTCTTTTGCCTTAAAGGCATCAGTGTACCTTCCGAGTGTAATTCCCATAGCAATTATTTTATAAATAATAATTAAATTTTCTCCTGTTTCGTTAATATAAAGAATTATTTCCCCTGCACACAGATCCGTAGCCTGTTGTTATAATCCGTGGAAAGAGAATACTATACCATTTTTCCTCTAGGATTTTCGGTTCTTTCAAGGAAATCTCTCACGATACGGTCCGAAGTATTTTCAAGTTCCAGCGGGGTTCCCTCAAAATGGATCACACCATCGTACATCATTGCAACCCGGTCCGCTACAGAATACACGCTGAAAATATCGTGTGTTACCACAATGGATGTTACTTTGAGTTTGGTATTCTTGGCTAATGAGTCTATCAGCTGATCGATAGAACTGCTCGTAATAGGATCCAGTCCGGTGGTTGGCTCGTCATAAAGGATGAACTCCGGGTTGCAGGCAAGTGCCCTGGCAAGCCCCACCCGTTTTCTCATACCGCCCGATAGTTCAGACGGTTTCAAATTCTGAGTTCCGTCAAGGTCAACCAGGCCGAGCTTTTCGTCAACTATAGCTTTGATCTGTTCCGGTAACAGGTGATTATTCTCAACAAGACCCAGGCCTACATTTTCTGCCACTGTCATCGAATCGAACAGAGCCGAACTCTGGAAAAGGAACCCAAACCTGTTCCTGATCTCGTACAGCTCCTTCCCTTTCATTTTTGCTATATCCCTACCGTCTATTAGTACCTCTCCCTTATCAGGTTTTAGCAAGCCAATTATATGCTTAAGAAGAACGGATTTGCCGCATCCGCTGCTGCCTATAATTACTGTTGTCTTTCCCTTCTCGAGATTTAAATTAACGCCTTTTAGAACGTGGTTGGCACCGAAACTTTTTATTAAATTTTTAATTTCTATCATGCTTCTGCATCAATACCCAAAAGTTTTCTTCTTAATATTTCCAGAGCCATCTTTGACATTACTTCTTTATTCCTCAGACGGTCCTTTGTAAATATAAATTTTTTCGCAAATGATGTCCGGTTATCGGAAAAGCCGATCCATATTAGACCAACGGGTTTATCTGTTATAGCACCGGACGGACCGGCAATTCCCGTTGTCGATAGACCTATATCCGCTTTCGAAACTCTTCTAATGCCTTCAGCCATTTCTACGGCAGTCTGTTTGCTCACCGCCCCGAATTTTTTCAATGTAGATTTTCTAACTCCTAAAAGCTTCATTTTTGCTTCGTTAGAATAACATATTACTCCGTCCAGGAAATATTCCGAGCTTCCCGGTACATCAGTAATCTTCGAAGCTATAAGACCGCCTGTGCATGATTCCGACACTGCAAGTGTCAGTCCCTTCTTCTTCAATAATTTCCCGGTCACTTCCTGTATGAGACTTTCGTCATAAGAATATATATAACGCCCTGCTTTTGACCTTAACTTTTTAATCGAATTACGCATTTCGGTTTCGGCATCTTCTTTCGAGCCGGCTTCTACCATCAGGCGAAGTCTTGTCTCGTAATTAGACGGAAGAAATGCAAGAGAAACATGCGTTCCGTTCTTATTACCGATGATCCTGTTAACATCTCCGATAGTATCAAAAAGAAGCGATTCGGAGATACCGATAGTATGCAGGGTTTTTTGGATTATTACCTTCCTGCTTTTCAATCTGCGGTATTTTCTTTCTAAAAAAGGGAAAAGGTACCTTTCGCAGATGCGTTTCATTTCATGCGGAACCCCCGGGAGAGCACAAAATACTTTATTATTTTTCACTACCATCAGACCGGGAGCCGTTCCTCTGTCATTCCTCAGCGGGATTGCTATTTCAGGCACCATTGCCTGCCCCATATTGCTGGCACTCATCTTAATCTTCCTCCGCTTGAAAAGAGCCCTGACATCACTCAATACTCTCCTGTCCAGAACCAGTCTTGTACCGAAAAAATTCACGATGCACGTTTTTGTAATATCATCATGTGTCGGTCCGAGACCACCGGTTACTACTACCACATCGTATTTATTATAAGCCGAATCAAACTCCTTGAGAATTTCTTCTTCATTATCGGGTATGGAGAGCACTCTTTCAACAGGTATTCCGAGCGAGAATAATTTCCTGCACAGATAATCTGCATTTGTGTTTGATACCTGACCTATTAGAATTTCATCCCCTATAGTAAGTATAGCAGAGTTCATTATATTATCCGTACGAAAAGTCTATACCATAAAAAGTGTGTTACGATTGCAGAGAGTATTCCGGAATAAAATCCCGAAACAATATCATCAAGCATGATACCGTAGCCCGACCTGACATCATCAAAATATTTAGCGGGCTGTAATTTAATAATGTCGAAGACCCGGAAGATCAAAAAACCGATAACCGCAAAAAGCAATTTTGTAAAAAATTCCATATCAGGGTCATATGTCTTAGCTTGTAAAAAGACCGCAAAAACCAGATAACTGATCAAATAAGAGAACCACAGCCCGACTATTTCATCTATCACGACTTCGGGCGGATCGTCACCGTATCTTTTCATCATCATTTGCGAAAGAGGCACCCCTGCCGCAAAGCCGATCAAAACTGCTAAACCTATAACTCCAATATGTGAAAACCCGGGAATAAGATATACAAGCATGCCCACCAGGCTCCCGAAAGTCCCGGAAGCAAAGGGGATATACCCGCTGAACAACCCGCTTGCAATAAGCTTCACCGGGAACGAGACCTTTTGTTCTTCGTTCACGGGGTTATTTTCTTTTATCAACCGGAAGCCCATCTTTTTTTCTCAGTTAAGCGAGTTTAGAATTTACAACTGTGCCCGTTTCGAAAAAATATGCAATACCGCTTATCACGGTCAGCAATGTTATGAAAAATAGCAGATAATAATTATAATCAGAATACAAAAAATTATTTATTAATCCGCTTAACCCGGTATTTTCAAAACTCAATGCTATAACCCTGAATCCGATTATAATAAATATATATGTCATCTGTGAAAACGTTTTTACCTTCGATATCATTGAAGTTTTAAATTCTTTGCCTTTCAGTTCTTTATATGATCTCACAATTGTAAGTATCAAATCACGCAGAATTATAACACCAACCAGAACACCTACTGATACAAAAACCTCTGAACCCCAAAGCCGCGGGTCCCTGAGCTTTAAAATACAAAAACATATCAGGGCACTGGAAGTAAGTATTTTATCAGCAAGGGGATCTAGAAACTGTCCCCACCGCGATTTAAATCCGTATTTTCTTGCATACCACCCGTCATACCAGTCTGTTAAAGCTGCCACGGTGAACACCAGTAATGAAATTTGAATATTGAGCGCGGTACCGGAAAGAAACAGAATTATATAAACCGGAGATAAAATTATCCTTAATATACTTAATGTATTGGGAAAATTCATTCCATTAACCAAACATTAGCGAACTTCATGCGGTAAATTATTAACTTTTAAAATTTATCACGTTTTGCGGACCTCAATCATTGAAGTTCTTACGAAACAATATGACATTTAAGCAATTAAATAAACTGCATTTGGATGTTATCATCGAGCAAGAAAAACGCCCAATTTGGCTTAAAAACTTCAAATTCCTTTAAAAATACCGAAATAATAAAGATTAAACAAGGTAATGATTGTGAATAGCCTTTACCGGTGTCTAAATTTATACTTTGAATAAGCTCTTATGAAGTTCCCTGCCGGGATAAAATGCCGAATCCTCATTGGAAATAAAATCCCTGCTAAATCCGCTGTTGAAAATTACGTAAATTGATTTTTGCATCTTTCATTAATAATTTAAGTTATTGAAATAATTAAATTTAAAATTATTACCTTATGTACAAAATAAAATACTTTATTACTATTATCGTTATCTTATTTCTGACCGCAAGCTGTTCAATATTGAATAAATTGAAAGAAAAAGAGGCCGATCAGAAAGAAGTTACCGTTTCCGAAGAAAAAGAAAAAACTACGGATAAAAAATCGCCGGAAGATCTAAAATTTTACAATACATATATCGATGTGGTTAACAAGATCTCCCAGAACATCGAGGAGCTGCATAAATCATACCTCGAGGAAGTCCCGGAACCGAAAACTCTGAAAAAAAACTCTATGGTCTTCCTCATCAGAACGAATATCTCTGTCGGTGAGCTCGAACGTCTTATCAAAGACTACAAGCGGTCATTTTATGAGAACGGAGATCTGGGGAAGCTTAAAGCTGTTAACACTGATATGCAGAAGGAGATAGAAACCGATTTCAAAGCAATGCTGTCGGTGCTGGAAGATTATTACAGAACAGCCAGCAAAGTAATGGATTATTATGAAGATAAACTTTATGAGAAGGACATATCATCTGCTGCAGGATATGATGATGAAATGAAGGCAAGCTATGAAAAATATAAAACCGCCATCGATAAGCTGAATTCTTCCGTAAAAAAATATAAACCTAAAAGGGAACAGCGTGACCTTAGCAAGATAACTAACCCTGACGAAAAATCTATTGCCGCGCTTATGAATGTGTATGAAAATACACTTGATAAGGCGGAGACTTTTTATGAAAAATTCGAGAAGCTGGAAAATAACGGGGAAACCGGAGAGCTTCAGTCAATATTATCGGATCTGGAAAAAGGATTCGAAGCGGATAAAAATGTTGTAGAGTCGGTTATGTTCTCGGACAAAACAAAATACATGAAATACAGCTTCGAGGATTATTTCAGCAAGACGGTCAGCGATTTTATCAAAGAAGCCAAGAAATTCCTGGATGATGCCGGCAACAAAAAAATGAAGGAACGGGATTTCAACGGGGGATACGATGATGTGGTAAGATATTATAATAATATGATAAACGCGTACAACAGTTCGATTTCAACACTTAACAGCTATCAGGCATACTAATATTTGACTGATGAATAACAGCAGTATTATTTTTTTAATGCAGGCAGACGGAATGAGAATCCCGCACCCAAAAAGAATTTCGGAGAAATATCATTTAATCCTACACCGCCCGATGCGTCTACTTGAAGATCCTTATTGATCAAATAGTATAATCCGCCGTCTAAGCGGTTATCAGCTGACGAACTGCCCTGATAAAATCCGTAAGTTTCTAAGAACATACCGATTCTTCGCGAGATACTGTAATTTGCCGAAATGCTGTACGCTTCGTTTGACTCGGGAGAAAAGCCATCCCATGACATAATAATATTATAACCCACAGATATTTTTTTAGATAAATTTTGTTCGAGACTTAAAATTATTTCAGGGGCAATATAATCGGCTTTATAGTATGAGCTTGCGAGTTTCGGAATAGCCAGATTTATTAAAAAAGCTGCAGAAGGAATGAATCCTTCCCCGTCATATATCTTCAATTTTACACCAAACTTTGCAGGTTTAAATCCGTTGTGTGTGTAGTCAGAATATTCGCCCGTTACTGTGGAATGTAATTCTTCTTTAGTGACCCCGTATTCTAGATATGTTCTGAACTCAATATTTTTCAATAATCCAAACCTAATAAGTACCTGGGGTATCGACTGGTTAGTTTCCTTATAAATGTCTAAATCGGCTGTTTTTTCAAAAATATAGCCGGATTCTACCTGCAAAACAAGCGGTTCTATAACATCGGGCGATTCATTCTGGTCGGGTCTGTCCGGGTTGATTAATTCAACTTCGCTCTGCGCAAAACATGATCCTGGATATAGAATAATAAGAGCAAATAATAATGATGTTAATAATAATAGTGTCTTATCCTGAAGTGAGTCTTTAAATTTCCCCATTAAAATTTAATCATTTGAATAAATGCGTTATAACTAATTTAACCAAAAAAAGCCGATGAAATAAGATACAGGTTCAAAACTATTATCACTACGGCACAGGCGACTCCTAGTATGTTAACGTATCTTTTATTTGCAAATCCTTCCATCAGTTTCCGATCGGATGTAAATTTCAGGAGCGGAATAATTGCGAACGGAAGCTGAAAGCTTAACACAACCTGTGATATTACCAGCATCCTCAGCGGGTCTAACCCCGCTGCAACGGCAAGTACCGCTGGGATGATAACGATAATCCTGAATATTATCCTCCTTAGCCATGGCTTCACCTTTATATCCAGAAATCCTTCCATCACAATCTGTCCTGCCATTGTTCCCGTTGCAGAGGAAGAGAGTCCCGATGCAAGGAGTGCGATTGCGAATATGGTTGCCGATGCTGTCCCGAACAAAGTCTGCAATGTGAGGTGAGCGTGCTCTATCTCCGCAACCTGCATATTCCTCGAACCGAATGCGGATGCGGACATGATAAGTATGGCAGCATTTACAACGAATGCCATATTTAAAGCCCATACGTTATCCAGCATCGCAAAACGCATTACTTTTTTCTTAATAACTAAATTATCCTCATTGTAGAGGAACCGTGTTTGTATAATATTGGAATGGAGATAAAGGTTATGAGGCATCACGGTTGCGCCGAGTATTCCTATTGTGACCAGGATACTGCCTGAATCAATCCCCGGGTAGAGCAATCCGCCCGGGACCTGAGCCCAATCGGGTTTGGAGTAAAATAATTCGATAACGTAGCTGAACATGATGGTTGCCACGAACAAAATTATAGCCGTTTCTACCCATCGGAAACCGTACCGCTGGAGTGCGAGGATGAGGAACACATCAAGCCCCGTAATCAACGTTGCCTCGAGAAGAGTGATGTGGAACAATATTTTTATAGCGATAGCAGAACCCATAAACTCCGCAAAGTCCGTTGCTATCATAGCCAGCTCGGCAGTGAACCACAATCCTATGCTGGCTCTCCTGGAATACCTGTCCCTGCAAAGCTGTGCGAGGTCTTTTCCGGTCGCAATGCCGAGCTTCGCCGATAGTGTCTGCAAGAGTATGGCGATAAGATTGCTTGCGAGAATAACCCACAGCAGTTTGTACCCGAACCTGCCGCCCGCATCTATATCGGTAGCCCAGTTGCCCGGGTCCATATAGCCCACACTCACCAGGAATGCAGGCCCTACGAACTTCAGAAAGCTCCATTTTTTCGTAGAGGCGGTATTCCTGTACGTAAGCTCCTTATCCTCGGCTCCTTCCCCCTGTATCTCTGTCTTTTCGTGCAGCTTGAAAAATTTATCCATATTAGCGATGATTATTATCCAGTTCAGTTACATAAATGCGTTCTGCTATCGACTTGCTTAAAAGCTGTTTTTTATTATTTACTTTTATTAATGCGGAATCATCCACCTCCAGCTTTTCAGTGTAATCGATACTGGTATTTATCCCTATCCCGATACTGGAGATATACTCTAGCACTTCATCGGATGTGTCCAATACTTTGGATATTGTATATGCTCTCCCCGGTTCGGCGAATGTAAGAGGTATTGACTTCTTACCTTTAAATTTTCCTTTTATGTCGGGTATCGGGTCGCCGTGCGGATCGCTCTTCGGATAATTCAGGTACTTCTCCAGCATATCGATAAACTTATCGGAGCAGGCGTGTTCGATGCTGTCCGCTTCATCATGGACCTCGTGCCAGCCGTAACCCAGGTGCTGATTCAGAAAAACCTCTATTATGCGGTGTTTTCTAACCAGCTTAACCGCCATATTTTCGCCTTTTGGCGTCAGAACGAAGCCGTGGTAAGGCGTATTCTTTATCAGCTTCATGACCGATAATTTCGAGAGCATTTCGCTCACGGAAGCCGGTGATATCTTCAGCTTTTTCGCCAGGCAAGAGGTACTGACCCTTTTTTCCAGAGTCTGTATCTGGTAAATGTACTTTATATAATCCTCTATTGAGCTTGATTGCATATATATTAGGTTTATATGAACATAAATTTAGGTATCCCTAAAGATTTTGTCAAGATATTTTTTTGGTAGCAGTGTATTTTATATTGGTAAAAGAAACCCCCGACGTTATTTAATATATTTGTTTTTATGAAATAATGTATTATAATATAGAAACTTATATCCCAAATCTTATGAAAAAACTATATAATATTGATAATTTTACTTCTGCAGTTTTTTACATCGCCATTCTTCTTTTCATCATCGGGTTTAACTTTACCGATGCACCACCTCCGTCAGGCTGGTACCAGCAGTTTATGCCGAATTTGGGAGGAAAACCTATATCAGATTTATTCTTTATAGATAGTTTAACAGGATGGTCAGTGACTTATACCGGTGTGGCTTTTGATTCAGCATATATATTAAAAACCATCAATGGCGGTGATAATTGGAATATTATTTATTTTGACAAAAATAACTTTACAAAGATTAAATTCATTAATCAAAATACAGGCTACACGTCAGGTGTGACACCTTATATAGGTGCTTCTTGTATAAACAAGAGTACCAATGGAGGGTTAAATTGGTTTGCTGTTCCGCCACCGGATCCTTTTTTTACTGTCGATGATATAAGTATATTAAATGAGGATACAATTTGGGTAGCTGTAAGTAGCTCTACAAGTGGTGGTGTTTTCCGCACAACCAACGGTGGGCAGAACTGGACACAGCAGTTGTATCTGGTGTCCAATAATCCGAACAAGATATATATGTTTAACAGAAATATCGGGTTTATATGCACAACAGCAGGATGGATCTATAAAACCACTAATAGTGGCATAAATTGGACTTTGATATATACTGTTGAAGGTTTCACAGATATGTATTTCAGTGATAGTTTAAAGGGTTGGAAGGTGGAAGCATACGTCCAAGATTCGATTAAAGTTACTACAAATGGCGGTATAAATTGGACAATCCAAATTTTGCCGCATGGTGGTTCATTCACATTCATGTCAAAAATTGCTGGATTAAATAAAGATTCACTATGGGGTGTAGGTGGCTATTTATACAATGGTAGAGGAATGATCTATAAAACTACAAATGGAGGAACGAATTGGGGGTATCAAGCACCAGATACAACAACATATTATCATTGTAAATTTATTAACAGATTAAATGGTTGGGCATATGGCGCTTCAAGGGGAATACATACTGTAACGGGTGGGGATACAACTTTTTATTATGGAATTCAAAAAATAAGTTCAGAAGTACCGAAAGATTTTATTTTAAAACAGAACTATCCCAACCCGTTCAATCCACGCACAGTGATACCGTACAGCCTTAAGTCAGCGGGATATATGAGGATAATTGCATACGATATACTCGGCAGGGAAGTGCAGAGGATGGTTGACCAGAAACAAAACGCGGGTGAGTACGAAGTTGATTTTATGGGAAAGTTTACAGCAACGGGAGTTTATTTTTACAGGATGACGGTGGATGGGAATGTGATAGGAACAAGAACGATGGTTCTGTTGAAGTAAGATCAAATAAGACAAGGGAGCAAGCTCCCTTGTTCAAGTCGTGTCCGGAGTTACTTTCCCGACGTGACCCTTAACCTAAAGATTTCGCAGATTAATCAGTGTAATCGTTTAAATCATTTAAATCAGCGGTTCAGACAAACTTACCCCTGACTATCGCAGTTATACCTCAATTATTGCCTTGATTTCTGCAGATTAGTTTAGTATATTTGTAATTAGCATTTTAGCGTGTTCTTTGAAATATAAAAAATACACTATTTAACCATTTGACCACTTCACCACTTAGTCAAGTTACCCTAACTAAAATTTTCAAAAAGTGGCGTTTCGTGAATGTATTTAGTGTTTTTTTGATAGGGGGGGTAACTTAAGTTACCCGGGGGGTATCTCTTTAATAAACCTTGAAAAAACAGATACTTCGTTGGAGTCCCTAGGAAAATTATAAATAAATAATAAAGGATTCAGTTTTCTCCCCTTAGCGAAAGGGGAGAAACGGCGAAGCCGAGAGAGGTTCTAAACTGGATTCCCGCCTTCGCGGGAATGACACCTTATCACTACTAAGTAGACACTGCTTAACTAATCAAAAAATGGCGATTCTGAGAAATCTGATTACTTAAGATTACTTAAGTAATGGGGGTGTACCCTAGTTATATATTACGTAATAACAATAACATATGAATTGGTTGTTTTCGCAACGTTGTCTCTATTTATTACATGAAAGTAATCAAAAACACCAACAACGGGGATTTTTATGAATATTTTACCTTTTTTCCCCACCCAAAATTTTATCTGAAATTTAAAGTACTTATTTTCTATATTATGATACCGTGCAGAACTTAAAACCCCAAATAAGAAAAGCGAAATGTATTAACCGCTGGTACCCTGCCGAAAGGTCGGAACATGATTTTATTGACCAGCCACTATCCTCGGCGGTCATATCACCGCATGCGGGATTCTCTTTTTCCGGTCATGTATCCCTGCTCGCAGTATCCAGAGTGAAGAAGAACAGAGTTTGGCTGTTCGGTACATCACACTTTGAACCGCTGACAAAAGGAATTTCTGTCTTTTACGGCGATTATCATTCATCTATAGGAAAAACCTCGTTCCCGCAAGACTTAGATGAAACACGGTTCAAGATCCTGGAGAAATATTTATCCGATGAGGGGCACAGGACGGAAGAACATTCCATCGAGAACGTACTATACTGCATTAACCATTTTAAAGAAGACGTTGAAGCGTTCTGCACACTCACCCGTATAAATAATGAAAAAGATTTTGAGACCATTTCGGATGACATCGCAAAATTATGGAACAAGGATGATTCGATCATCATATCAACGGACTGGAACCACTTTGTGCCTGTCGAAGAGATCAACGAACTGTTGACATCTGTGTCCGATTGCCTGGAACTCGGCAATATCAAAGAGCTTTACCACCGATGTAAAAAAAGAGAGCTGGAGGCATGCGGTATCGACGGATTATATCTTGCAAACCGCATTCTCACGAAAGTGAATGAAAAAACACAATTTAACATTCTGCAGTCGACCGATTCATCCCTTTCGAATGCCGATGGAGCGCGTTATGACAGCTGTGTCGGCTATATCGCCGCATGTAATTAATCATTATAGTGACCATGTCAGGGACCCACGAAGCAAAATGGTGGATACTGAAGGACGAAAAGATCCTCTGTGAGCTTTGCCCCCGTTACTGTAAAATAGGTAACGGGCAGGCGGGATTCTGCTTCATCCGCTATAACGAAGGCGGCGAACTCAAAACCAAAGGGTTTGGGCGGACTACCGGATTCGCCCTGGACCCCATTGAAAAAAAACCGCTTTTTCATGTCTACCCGTCCAAAAAGATCCTTTCGTTCGGGACTGCCGGATGCAACATGGGATGCATGTTCTGCCAGAACTGGGATATCTCCAAGGCAAGAGATGACGAGCGAATGTCAGATATTGTCGATTCGAAATACATCATTTCCCGTGCATGCAAAATGAAAAACAACATGGATAATACCGGACTTGCCTTCACCTATAACGAACCCACGATATGGGGCGAATGGGTCTTGGAGCTCGCTTCACTTGCAAAAAAAAATGACCTGCTTTCCGTAATGGTAACGAACGGTTATATAACACACCGGGCTGTTAAAGACATTTATCCCCTCATCGATGCGGCTAACATAGACCTGAAGAGCTTCACCGATTATTTTTATTATAAATTGACACTCTCTCACATCCAGCCCGTTCTCGATGCGATACTATGGATCAAGAGCGAAGGCACCTGGGTAGAGCTAACGAATTTAATTATTCCCGGCCGGAATGATTCCCCCGAAGAGATAAAAGAGCTTTCCGAATGGGTGCACTATTATTGCGGTGACGATACTCCTGTTCACTTCACCGCTTTCCATCCGGACTACAAAATGACGAACATACCTCCGACGCCATTCTCAACTCTGCAGATGGCTTATGATACTGCAAAAGAAACAGGGTTGAAATATGTATATACCGGCAATGTAGCAGACGATGAAACTGCTTCCACTTATTGCCCATCCTGTTCCGAACTGCTTATAAAAAGGAGCTGGTATGATATCAAAATTACCGGACTCGACGGCAATAAGTGTTCAAACTGCGGTTACGAGATAAAAGGAATTTTTTAAAAGAACAATTTACCTCTTTCCAGCAACGCCAAGATAAACAACAAACTGATTCACACCATCCAAACCTAGAAGCTTATTCAACTCATCATCATCATACGAAGCAACTGCACACGCTCCGCAATTAATAGATTCCGCAGCAAGGTACAGGTTCTGGCAAACGTGCCCTGCATCTATGAGAATATATCTGTAGCCGCGCTCCCAGTACCGCCATGTCATACGCTCCGCAATTGCAGCCCACATAAAAACAACGGCACATGGATCAAATAAAGATTGCCCGCTGCATGCATCTTTAATTTTCTGTGCGATACCCTCATCGAGATTGTGAGCGATTAAGCTGTGTTTGGTTCCGATAAATCTGTATACACCGGGTTTCAAACCTTTCACATTTTTGACGAGTATATAAGTCTCAAAGGGATGCCTTGCACCTGCAGAGGGGACATTTCGCAAAAGATTTTTGGGGGTTACTTCCTTCACACCCTGCGTGCACCAGAGCAAATAAGACAATTCCCTCGGGCTTAATGGTTTGCTCGAATAATCCCTGAGACTTCTGCGTTTTTCTATACACTCCCTCAGGTGTTTATCTTTAAGCTTGATATGTTCGGGTTTCGGGAGCTCTATAATGGGTTTAGACCTGTCATATTCAAGCTCAAAAGGAGGTCTTGGGAGCCCTTTTTCCTGGTCGGTTTCGACAAAATATTTCTCTTTCGTCTTTTCTAAGAATTCTTTTCCAATTGAACTCATTATTATTGCAGTGGTTGGAGAAGTTTAGACTTTCCGGATCTTAAAAACCCGGAAAGTCTCTAAGATCTAATTAAAACACCTTCTCTTTAAATTTTCCCAGCTCGGCTTCCGATGCTTTCTGTACAACGGCATGCAGGCTGTTCCCGTTTGCATCCATGGTAACTATAGCAGGGAAATCTTTTACGCGGATGTGCCACATCGCTTCGGGAATACCGAACTCAAGGAAATCAACTCCCGTTACTTCCTCGATGCACTTCGTGTAATACTGCGCCGCACCGCCGATAGCATTCAGATAAACCGCACCGAATTCCTTCAAGCCAGCCAATGTCTTCGCGCCCATTCCGCCCTTGCCTATCACTATGCGTATACCTGTCTTCTTAATAATATCCGCCTGGTAAAGTTCTTCCCTGCTGCTGGTGGTGGGACCCGTTGCATTTAGCGTCCATTTGTCACCGACCTTAAGCGCTACGGGACCGCAGTGGTATATCGCAGAACCGTTGAGATCAACGGGTGAATCGTGTGTGGTCAGGTAGAAATGCAGAGTATCCCTGCCGGTGTGCATGATGCCGTTCAGCAATGCTAC
>JBEKSX010000061.1:0-18630 GCA_049516635.1 Ignavibacteria bacterium
TCTATCCTTGAAAATACGAGACTTTGTATCTTTGTTTTGAGCTCCGGTGTAAGCCCTACGAAATTCCTGAGGTATCTATTAATTGTGGCGGTGGTCGCTTCAGAGCTGAGGTAACCACCCAATATAGAAAATAATATAAGCGTGAAGGGAATTGCGCATATTATCAGGTTGAATGCTATCCCTGATGAAAGAACCCAGATATGGTCTTCATCGGATTTATGATAAAGCCCTTTCACATAATATATTAATCCGTCAAAAAATGCCTTCCTGCGTAGTCGGAATGTATTTTTGCTTTTCAACTGCTCGTAATATTTAAATCTTAAATAATCAAGCAATATAGAGAGAAAAGACAATAGATTAAATGAAATAGGTATAAATGCGTTAAATTAGACTTATTGGTACTAAAATATTTAGTGATTGCACGTTAATTCTTAACAATAATGTTATGTATAAGGGAATTTTGTCGTTTGAATAATATTTATGATTTATTATATTATAACAGATACTGTATTTATTACAGCTTCATTTTAACCCTGCTTTAAAAAGCAGGGAGGGGGTTAAAAATGAAAAAATATTTCATTTCGTTATTACTGCTCATCTCGTCGAAGTTAATCCCGTGCTTTTCTCAAACACAATTTCAGATAGCGGTTGGTGGTACTAATTATGATTGTGCTACTTGTATAATTAACACTTCTGATGGAGGTTACGCTGTAGCCGGTTGGACGTACTCTTTTGGAGCTGGCGGGGCAGATTTTTACATAGTGAAAATAAGCGATAATGGAATTGTTCAATGGAAAAAAACTATCGGTGGTACGTTAGATGAACAAGCTTTTTCCATAATTCAAACAATAGATGGTGGCTATGTTGTAGCTGGTTTTACAAAAACATTCGGAGCAGGTCTAGAAGACATGTATATAGTAAAAATCACAAGTACAGGTTCGGTACAATGGAGCAAAACGGTAGGGGGATCAGGTAATGACAGAGCTTATTCAGTAATAAATACTTCAGATGGTGGATATGTATTAGCTGGATATACTACATCTTTTGGAGCTGGATATTCTGATTTGTATATAGTAAAGCTAGACGGTATTGGTACCTTACAATGGAGCAGAACCGTAGGTGGAAATGGTTATGATTACGCCTATTCCATAGTTCAGACTATTGATAGCAATTATGTTGTAGCAGGTGCAAGTAGCTCATATACATATATGCATGATCCAGATGTGATAGTGACGAAACTTAATAGTAATGGTAATCTTCTTTGGTGTAGAACTGTTGGCGTATCAGGTTTCGGCGATGGTGCTAATGCGATAATACAATCAACAGATGGGGGCTATGTAATAGCTGGTGGTACGGACGCTTTTAGTGCTGGTTCTACTGCTATGTATATTATAAAGTTTAATGAAGCGGGAACACTTCAATGGAGCACAACGGTTGGGGGTCCGAATGATCAAGGAGCTAATTCCATCATACAAACCATAGACGGAGGTTATATAGTGACGGGATTTTCTAGCTCTTTTGGAGCAGGGAACTTGGATATATTTATCGTAAAACTTTATAGTAATGGGACACTTCAATGGGGTAAAACTGTAGGTGGAGTTAATGAGGATCAAGCATATTCCGTCACCAAATGCGCAAACACAGGTTATGCAGTAGCTGGTACAACGAAATCATTTGGAATCGGAAACTATAATGATATGTTCATTGTCACATTTGATACCAATTGGAATTCATGTGGTAACACAGAGGTTATTACAGCTTCTTCTGAGACCATTGGAACTGTTTCCTCAAGAACACCGACCGTTACTTCACCTAATTCCGTAGTTACATCACCTACAGCAATAGTAGATTCGGGAGGTACGGTACTATATATTTGTGGTATCGGTATAAAGCCAATTAGCTCTGTCATCCCCAAATCCTTTTTTCTCTCCCAGAACTACCCAAACCCCTTCAACCCAACTACAAAAATAAAGTTTGATATTCCCCCTTTGAAGGGGGTCAGGGGGATGGGTGTCCGATTAATTATATCAGATCTCCTCGGACGTGAGGTCACAACTCTTATTAACGAACAGCTTAACCCTGGCACATACGAAGTTGAATGGGACGGTACAAATTATCCGAGCGGGGTGTATTTTTATAGGTTGGTAATGGATGGATATTCGGAAACAAAGAAAATGGTATTAATAAAATAATATATAAAGAAAATTCGAGGAGAAGGTAAAATGAAAATAAGTACTCTTTCAATTTTTTTTCTATTTATACTTCTATCAGTTACATTATCACAGATACAACAAGAATGGGTTCAAAGGTATAACGGATCCGGAAATGGATCAGATGGTGCAAATGCATTGGCTGTTGATTACTCAGGTAATGTTTTTGTTACAGGTTGGAGCGTGATAAGTACAGGTGCTGATTATACAACTATTAAGTATAACATATACGGTGGCCAGCTATGGGCAGAAAGATATAACGGGCCTGCAAATGCAAACGATTTTGCATTTGCAATAGCCACCGATGCTCTGGGGAACATTTATGTGACCGGTACGAGTCCGGGAAACGGAACAGGTAATGACATAGCGACAATTAAGTACACAACTGGTGGAGCTCAGACATGGGTTCAAAGATATAATGGGGATGCTAATAGTGATGACTTTGCTTATTCGATAACCGTTGATGGTGAAGGGAATGTTTATGTTTCAGGTGGAAGTACTGTCATCGGATCAGGACTGGATATGGTCACGATAAAATACAACACATCAGGTGTACAACAATGGGTTAAGAGATATAATGGCCCCGGAAATAGTGATGATTATTCAAAATCAATGGCGGTTGATAACTGGGGAAATGTGTATGTAACCGGACCCAGTATAGGTAGTATTTTGTACGGAAAAATGGATTATGCAACTATCAAATACAATTCAGCAGGCGTCCAGCAATGGGTGCAGAGGTATAATGGACCGGCAGACAGTGTAGATGTTTCGGTGGCATTAAAGATTGGCTCTGATAATAGCATTTATGTAACAGGTTATAGTATCGGAAATGGAACTTCCACCGATTATGCTACCATTAAATACAATTCTTCAGGAATTCAGCAATGGGTTCAAAGATATTCAAGCGCTGGAAATTATCAGGATGAGGCAATAGGATTGGCAATTGATACTTCGAATTCTGATATATATGTCACAGGTTCAACAATAGGATTCGGATCTTTTTGGAACTTTGCAACAGTAAAATATAATTCATCCGGAGTACAGCAATGGGTGCAAATATACTATGGTCAGTCAAACAAAGATAACAAGGCATGTTCAATAACGACCGATGGCTATGGGAATGTATTCGTTCTCGGGTATACTACTATAACGAGTGGATTAATTGATTATGCAACCGTAAAGTATAATTCAAATGGTAATCAGCAGGCGGCAGCTTTATATGGGACCTTTTATGGAAATAGCTTTCCAACTGCAATTGTAACTGACGGGTTTGGGGGTATATTTGTTACAGGCGAAAGCTATTACTATACTAGTGGGAATGATTACTTGACAATCAAGTATTCTGAACAAGTCAGAGTAAAAAAGATTTCATCTGATATACCAGATAATTTTCACCTTTCCCAGAACTACCCCAACCCCTTCAACCCAACTACAAAAATAAAGTTCGATATTCCCCCTTTGAAGGGGGTCAGGGGGATGGGCGTCCGATTAATTATATCAGATCTCCTCGGACGTGAGGTCACAACTCTTATTAACGAACAGCTTAAACCCGGCACGTACGAAGCAGAGTGGGATGCCTCCAATTATCCGAGCGGGGTATATTTTTATAAATTGATCACAGATAATTATAATGAGGCAAGGAAGATGGTGCTGGTGAAATAGTGTAAGATTGTATAGAAAAACATTCACGATTGGTACATCAACTTCTTGCATTTCTCAAAAACCATCTCCGGTGTAATATCTTTCATGCACTTGAAATGCCCCTTAGGGCATTTATTCCTGCCGATGTGGGAGCACGGCCGGCAGGTCAATCCATTATTCTCTAGCACTTCTGCTCTTTCAGACTGCGGATAGAACCCGAATTCCCGTACCGATGAACCTGCTATTACCACCAGCGGGATTTGCATTGCTTCAGCTATGTGCATGGGACCTGTATCCCCGCTTATAACGAGCGCAGTTCGTTTCATCAGTTCAGCCAGTTCTAGCAGGTTCAATTCATCGCATAAGTTAATAACGTTTGAATTCGTCTTCGTCAGAACCTCTTCGATATTTTTATTATCTTCACCTTTACCGATCATAACAATGCAATATTTTTCTTTATCAAACTTCTTTATCAATTCCGTATAATAATCAGCGGGATATGTTTTTGTAAAGTGCTTCGAAGAGGGGGCTATACAAATGATCTTTTTTCCTTCCGGAACTTTCTTTTTTTCCAGGATTATTTTCACTCTTTCTTTTGATGGATCATCAGTAAATATTTCTGTACGGAAAAAATCTTTATCTATCTTTACTGTATCTATACCTACCTTCGTCAGAGTATCCGCATATCTTCTCATTATCGGAGGCAGGTCCTTCATCAGGTTAAGCTTGAATTTCACCAATAGGAATTTTCTAACCGAATATTTTCTGAACTTAATGATCTTCGTTCGGAATCGAAGAAATAAACTCAAATAAAAAGTCCTCAAGCTCTTGTGCAGGTCAATAATAAGATCGTATTTTTCGGCGGATAGCTTTTTCCTGAGCTCTTTCAGTTTATTGAAGCTTATATCATCATTAACCTGTATCAGCTTTGTAATGTTCGGATTAAATCTGAGCAGGTCAGCGTACGATGATCTGGTGCAGTAATGTATTTCGGCATGAGGGAAATTCTTTTTAAAGATTTTGAGTAAAGGAGTGGTGAGTATAATATCCCCCATAGAAGAAAAACGCAGAATCAGTATTTTCTTATAATCAGTCAAACTATTTGATCATTGTCCATAGGACTCTCCACTGGAGTCCTTTGGACCTTCGGAGAACATTGATAATTGTTCATTGATCTTACACTTCTATCACGTGCTGCTTGAAATTGCAGATGTCAATATCATCGAATAGTTTTTTTATAAACTCATCGCCGTACTTGTTCAGGAAATAAGTAATGTTTAACATGCGTTCCTGAAGCGTATTGTTGGGATAAATATTGTTCGTTACCTTGTCTATCTGGCTTGTGGTCGTTTCACTTTTCATTGCCTGTGCATTTGTGAGTTTATTTTTCAGCATATCAATACTGTTGAAAAGTTTTTCTTTGATATTATCAACCGTATTTGTCAAAGTACTGTCAACTTTAGATGTCATGTTTTTCATATCGTAAAATATACTGTTGAACTCATCCTGCGCCTTAGAAAGCTCCTCTTCCACCTTTATCTCGGAAAGTTTGTCCACAACCTTGGAGACAAGGATCTTATGATTGTACACCTCCGTGAAATCCACTCCGAAGTTTTTCAGGAATTTGCTTATCTTGCTTTCAAGTATAGTTGCGGAAGCCCTCGGATAAATGACCGGCATCGTTATATCGTAGTGTTCATATGCCGGTTTGAACTGTGCAAAATAAGATATTTCGGATGGTCCGCCCACGTAAGCAGCTGTCGGAAGAAGGTAATCCTGGCAGATCGGTCTAAGCACTACGTTGGGACTGAAATATTCGGGATTCTCAAAAAGTATATTCATCAATTCATCATGCTCGAACCGCCTCTTCGAGTTCCTCAGTGCGAACCTGTTGTTCTCCCTTGGTTCGATCAAAAGCCGGTTCTCATTATGTATGAAGAAGAGGTTAATGACCTTCGGTTTTACCTGAATATCATAGCTTTTTTCGAGCTCTGCGCTTGTATTGATAATAGCTTCGCATAATCTGGGTGAAGTGTTCAATTCCTTTTCGAAAACGGGAATGAGGAGCTTTTTTATCCCCGTATCGCTGCAATCCAGTATCACAAGACCATGCTCTTTGAACATCATGTTCAGCATCTGTGAAAATGCAGTCTTGTAATCATTGCTTTCAGAATAGATTGATGTAATTTTGTTGACCAGGCTTTCTTTGAAATCAGTGTCTATGAGTGTATGCTTCAGCCGGTCATTTATTTCATTGATCGCAACATCGAATTTGATGCTTCCGACGGGTTTTGTGTTCTTCTTAGCGGCATCCTGTTCGTTAGCTGATTCCTCGGGGAAGCCGATCCTCACGAGCTCATTCTGCCTGTTTATAATATTTATATGGTTCGCTTCTTCAAGGTCGTGGTCTTCGCTTTCAATCCAGAAGACAGGCACGAAATTATATTCGGGAAATCTGGCTTTCAGTTCGGTGGAGAATTTTATTGCAGTAATAGCTTTGAATATCGTGTACAGGTTTCCTGTGTACAGCCCCACCTGTTGCCCCGTTACTACAGCGAAAGTGTTTTCGTCTTTCAGCATCTCAATGTTGGATTCAGCACGTTCGTTTCCGCCGAATATCCTGTTTTGCTTTTTTAGAATGTCCGTTAGTATATTTTTATCGAAATATCGTGATGTGTTGTATGTATGTGTTTTGCTCTCTATCAGTTTGAGTATATCTTCGTTGCTTTTGAAGTCGGCATTGAAGTAATCACGGACTTTTTTAAATTTTTCCTCCTGGGGAGAAATGTAGTCTAAAAAAAGGTTCGGATAATTTGGCAGCTTGTTGTAATCTACTGTGAACATTCGATTTTTATTTATTTCTTTTTGCTCTTAGCTTCCTTTTTCTGCGGAGGTTTTTCAGCACTGCTCTCTGCGGCCTTTGATTCCTTTGCTGTATATGTTTTCCGGGCTGTTTTTTTCTTGTAATCGGTCTCATAAAATCCGCTCCCTTTGAAGATGAACCCGGAACCTGAACCGATAAGTTTTTTCAGCGTGTTCTTTTTACATCTGGGACATCTTGTCAGCGGCGCTTCTGTCATTCTCTGAAGTTCCTCCATATGATACCCGCAGTTCGAGCACAAATATTCGTAGATCGGCATAATGATAAATTAATTAGGATTTTAAAAAAAAAACTCTTTTATAGGAAAATATTTCGACCCTCTAAAATCTAGAACGCTTTTCATCAGGTGGAAGCTCTCAAACTCTACCTTAAACGGTTCAAAGTTTATAATTTGAATTCCTTCTGCTCCCTTTCTGTTCTCCCTTCTGAATCTTCCCAATGTAATATGTGCAACAAACTTTTTATCAGGTTTAATTCCTATTTCGAGCATCGTTTTATCGAGTACATCTACGAGAATTTGTGAATTACTGCCTTCTTCTTCGAGCCCGATAAAGACCACATTCGGGCGTCTTTCGTTCGGGAAAAAACCTATACCTCCTGAATTATAAGTTATTTTATCAAAAGTAAAACTTGTTTCTTCAAGTTTTTGATTGAGCAATACAGCTTCTTTTTCTTCGATATCTCCCAGAAATCTCAGTGTTAAATGAAATTTTTCAGGGTCTTCCCATTTTACAGGGAAATCACGGAATATTTCCTTCACCTGCCTCTGAATTTCAGCGGATCTTTCTTTTACAGAACTATTTATGTTAAGCGAAAAAAATGTGCGTATCTTACTCAAAACTTACAAACTTATTCATTATTTTCTATAAATACAAAGAAGTAATGTTTTTGCTCAGTCATTTCTCTATTCAAGGGTTACCTACTGTTAATCATTCACATGTTTGTTCTTTCTATAGCGTATTGTCAAAAAATCCAAACTATATTAATTCCCCCTTAATTAAGGGGGTGACTCCGACATTTTCGGAGGCGGGGGTTGTCTGAAATATGATTGAAACGATGCTTATAAGTCTTATTAGAATTTTACAACCCCCTGATCCCGTTTTCAGCGGGATCCTTCCCCCTTTGCTAAGGGGGATTTTGGTTTTATTAAAAATCCATCTCATTTCTTCTTCATTCCCGCTAAATATTCAATCATCGCAGTTCCTTTGAACTTCTCACCTTTTGCATTTTTCCCGATATAATACCATAATACTTTTACATTCTGAAGCTGCGGTGACCTGTACCAATTGCTATTATCCTCAAATACTTTACCCTTTATTAATTTACCATCGGGGCAATTATACCAGTCTGCAAAATCCTTTTTAGTGAATGGCTTATCCGTAATCATAGTAAGCACCCAATTATTCTGATACCATGTGTAAGAACCGAACTCAGTAATTTCAAGGTCTTCGGATTCTGCTTTGACGGTTGTTTTATGAAACCAATAGTAATTGTTTGTGTCTTTTGCATCTTTGGATGCATATACAGAATCAGGAATATGCTTCACTATTATCCCGTCAGGGATATACTGCAGTTTGTCAGGCGACTGGTTATAATCGGAAATAGTGTCATATATTATTTTGCTGAACATGTCTGTAGTCGGCACAGAAGTGCTCACAGTATCTAATGAAATATCATTGAACCACACCTGACCCTTTCCTGTTATCAGGACTCCATAGAATATGCGGACAGCGTTCTGAGGTACATCGAGCACAATCCCGTATTTTGTCCAGTCATTCGTTCCCCGGATCGGCCTGTTCTGCATATTATCAAAACCCAAAGGATGACGGGGTGTAGTTCCGTCTACTCTCATCCACATTCCTGCGGAGCTTTCTATATTTTCCGATTTGATATAACCAGTCAGCTTAACTCTTCTGCCGAGGTATTCGCCGGGTTTGATATCTTTCATGATGCTGCCGAATCCGTCCTCATCGCCTGATGTGTATCTAAGGTAATTTGTTGGTTGTCCGTTATACAATACTTTTTCATCTTTTCCGATCTCGTATGAAGCCGGTTTGTTACCTGCTTTATACCAGTTATAATCTGGAGTCCTGAGTCTCGGATCCTTGCTGCAGGAAGAGAGAAAGATCACTGCTGATAGCAAAATGCATATAATATGTAAGTTGTGTTTCATTTTACTAATATGTTATATTTCAAAGATTAATTTTAATCTCAATGATTTGATTTTAGTCAAAATGTTACGAAATATAATGACATTTCAATAAATTTCTAAGGAAATTAAAAGCATGTTTTTACAATCCTTAAGACGAAGGGTACACCCCCATTACTTAAGTAATCACAAGTAATAAAACAGCCCGCAATCGCAATTTTTTGAGCACTTAAGTAATGACTACTTAAAGTACTCTCAAAAACCAATATAACACGACAAGAGAATAAAGGATTTCTTGTAATTATAAAATAATACTGATGTAATAATGACTTTGAAATGCTCATACTTCGTTTTTTATCACTGAAATTCTTTATTGTCAAACTCTAAATACAAATATACTACATCAATTTGAATAAATCAAGGCAAAAAGAAATCTAATCTGCTATTATCAGATATAGTGTAAGCAGCCTGCAATCAGTAATGTCACTTTTTAATTGGATTCTGTTTAATAAAAGCAATGTCATATCTCCAGAGCACGCTTCACTGAATAACTCTATGAATTAATAATAATTTAGATAATCACATTTTGTACATCTAAATTTACACAATCTATTGACAAATGAGATACAATTAGTTATATTTTCGCGTACAGGTACTCAAATTTTACTCCATTTACTGCATAAATTATATATTTCGAGAACATTATATAAATAACAATGTTCCGGTCATTCCTCATAATTCACTTGCAAACGATAATCTTACTTCTGTTAGTCTAATTCTTCAAACTTTATTTAAGGAGGTTTGAAATGAAAAAATATTTTTTCATCATCTCGGCCATCTTGTTTTGGACTATTCTTTCTCCCGCCCAGTGGCAGCCTGATGTTCGGCTGACTAATGATCCGGCTCAGTCATATATGTCCAACCCTAATAAGCATTGTATAGCTTCAAGCGGAAATGTCCTGCATGTTGTATGGCATGATGAGCGCTCGAATTGGAATATTTACTATAAACGCTCAACAGACGCTGGTACGACATGGAGTGCAGATACCCGCCTTTCAACGGGTTCTTCTCAATCACATGAATCCGGTATAGCGCTTTCAGGTTCAGTATTGCATGTTGTATGGCATGATAATCGTGATGGAAACTGGGAGATTTATTACAAGCGTTCAACTGATGCCGGCATAAATTGGGGATCTGATACTCGTTTAACGAATAATTCTTTTCAATCGTCTACTGCTTCAATTGCTGTCTCCGGCTCAAATGTCCATGTCGTCTGGCAGGATGATCGTGATGGAAATTATGAAATATACTATAAACGCTCAACAGATGGAGGTATAAACTGGGGAACAGATACTCGTCTGACGAACGACACCAGTGTTTCACTATATCCTTCTGTAACAGTATCGGGTTCAGCTGTACATGCTGTTTGGTTTGATGGCCGTGATGGGAACTATGAGATATATTATAAACGCTCGACAGACGGCGGCATAAGCTGGGGGGCTGATATACGCCTGTCGGATATGCCAAATATTTCAGAGCTGGCAACAATTGCAATATCCGGTTCTATTGTGCATGTTGTATGGGAAGATAATCGTGACGGGAATTATGAGATATATTACAAACGCTCAACGGATGCTGGCACAAGCTGGGGAACTGATACACGGATGACGAATAACCCTGCTGAGTCAAATGCTCCGAATCTCACAGTATCCGGTTCAAATGTGCATCTTACATGGCAGGATTACCGTGATGGGAACCATGAGATATATTATAAAAAATCTACGGATGGAGGTATATCGTGGTCCGCCGATACACGACTGACAAATAACTCAGGCTCGTCAGTAAGGTCATTCAGCACAGTTACAGGTACGGCAGTTCATGTTGTTTGGATGGATGAAAGTCCCGGTAACTGGGAGATATTTTATAAACAGGACCCGACAGGTAATCCCGGTCCACCATCGCCGCCTCTGCCGCCTAATCTGGTATTGCCTCCAAATGGCTCATTTAACGAGCCCACCACTATCAGGTTTATTTGGAATAAATCGCAAAATGCTGTTTCATATAGAATACAGATCGCACAGGATTCTCTATTTAGCAATATAGTGGTAAATGATTCTACCCTTACCGATACAACCATAGTAGTTGCTAATTTACTTGTTAACCATTATTACTGGTGGCGTGTAAATGCTAAAAACACAGCAGGCACAAGTCAGTATTCATCCGTTTGGAAATTTGGAACCTTCCCAGTAGGATTAAAGAAAATAGGAAGTGAAATACTGAACGAGTTTAAGCTTTATACAAATTATCCCAATCCCTTCAATTCAGCAACATCAATAAAGTTCGATATTCCGAAAGAATCTAATGTTAAGCTGGTTGTTTATGATGTACTCGGGAAAGAAATTACAGTTTTAATGAATTATAAAATTCAAGCGGGAAGGTATGAAGTCGTTTGGGATGGAACAGATCACCCGTCAGGGGTGTATTTTTTCAGGATGATTACAAATGAATATGTTGAAACGAAGAAGATGGTGCTGATAAAATAATGTTAGTGTAATTCCTTATACTTAATTTAAGGAAATTTGAAATGAAAACAATAAAGATATTTATTGTAATAATTGTTGTTATATCATCAAGAGTAGCATTAACTCAGATTTTCTGTCAACTTCCTACTGCAATATCTCCAATGAGTATATATGAATCTATTGATCCTCCTACATTAATCTGGCATTCTGTAGTTTTCGGAGGTATGTGTCAATTTTATAGAGTTCAATTTTATGATACTCTTGGTTGTGGAGGTCCTTATCCATACCTATGGACTTATATGGATCGCGGTCAGGATACAATTTGGTACATAGAAAACGATTATTGGAATTATTACTTTCCAATAGGACATAGAATCTCCTGGTGCATAAAAGTAGTAAGTGGAGATCCACTTTGGTCAGGATACCCATGTGTACCGCTCAAGAGATTACAAGCTGCTCTTCCACCTGTTGGTTTAATCTATCCTTCAAACAACGCTATAGGGGTGGACACAATACCTTGTCTCGACTGGAGCAGACTTGACAGCGCAACAAGTTATCGTGTACGTATTTTTAATGAGCCGACTTTAGGAAGTGTAATATTTGATTCGGTGACTAACAGGGATAGTCTGCGAGTACCTGCGGGTAGATTACAGATCAATACAACCTATTGGTGGCGAGTGAAACCATACAAAACAGGGGGTGAAGGTCCTTTTTCAGATGTATTCTGTTTTACAACGTTTAATCCACAACTTCCTCCGCCGGCTCCGTTTCTGGTAAGTCCTCCAAATAATTCGATCGGTAATCCACTGAGTGTTACTCTCGTGTGGAATGCCTCACCCGGGGCAGCTTCTTATAAGGTACAACTAACAACCGATTCTTTATGGACTTTTATTTTCATTAACGATTCCACAATTACAGGAACATCGAAGGTGGTCTCAGGTCTTTCCATTTTAACAAAATACTTTTGGAGAGTTAATGCCAAAAATGCAAATGGCCCCGGACCATGGTCGGAGGTTTGGAATTTCAAAACTCTGGGTCCGCCTACACAGGTTACATTATTACAGCCGCCAAACAATGCGGTCAATGTACCTACTTCATATACGTTCCTATGGTCAAAAGCTATTGATCAAACTACGCACCTCTTAGTCAGCAATTACTGGTTTGAAAGGGTTACTGATACAGTATCTATGGCTAACCTGCTCAGAGATACGACTCTCGCAGATACAACCAAAACTGTAACGGGAATGAGCTATGCTACTTCATATTTCTGGAGAGTAAAAGCGAAGAACCAGATAGATTGGGGAAATTTCGCTCCATGGTTTAAATTTACTACTATACCTCAGCCGCCTGCACTAATAACACTGACCGTAATCCCGGGCGGATTCTACAATACCAGCATTAGTCAGTTGAATATGAAAGATACTATACGGATAATACTTGTAGACTCAGCAACCTGTAATAAGGTAGACTCAGCAAGGGTATTGATCGACTCGGTTACGTTCAGTGCTACGCCTACTCCTAGCTTCGCGCGGGCAAATACTGGTAAATATTACATATTAGTTTATCACAGAAATCATTTGCCAATAGCAAGCAGGTATACACAACAGGTAACCAGAGGTTCGACGGTAAGCTATGATTTCACAACCGACTCAGCAAAGACGTTCGGGTTCAACGCGATAAAGGTTTCTACCTCACCTGTGCTGTGGGGTATGATACCGGGAGATGCGAACCAGGATGAATATGTAGATGCTCTTGACCAGCTGATATGGATCTCTCAGAACGGACAGAATGGATTTTATTCGGCAGACTTCAACGGGGATACATACGTGGATGCTCTTGACCAGTTACTATGGATAATTTATAACGGTAGCAGTTCTTTTTTGCCTTGCGGCTTTATCCCTTCAGATTATCCATGGATATTAAAGATGAAAATTGAAAGCAGTAATTTCTGGAGAAAAGTGATTAAACAAAATCAGGTTAAACAAAATAATTCAAATAAGATAAGTAAATAGAATAATAATAAAATTGAACGCTACCCGTGGAAGCGGGAATTAAACAATCAATTATTAATTTCAGCAGAGTCTTCAGCATGGAGGGTTCTGCTGGTCTTTTTATTGTAAACAGGAACATCAACATAAAGCCCTATTTTCTCATAATTTAGCCTTTTTTCGCATTTCACCTTTCAAAGATTTTACGAATTTGCTATATTCGAAACTCACTAAAATAGAATTCTGTTATAAATTTTGGAATAAATTCTATAAAATCATAAATATACAAAAACTGGAAGGATAAGTTGAAATGGCTGAAAAAACCATTAAAGAATACCAAAAAAAGGAACCCATTGGCTATGATTCGAACGGTGAGAGTAAAGAATATTTAAAAAAAGGGGTTGAAAACAACTACGGGTTATCGGATCCCCAGCTGGTACAGGCTTACCGCTCGATGCTCCTCACTAGGTTCATCGATGACAGGGTAGATACATTAATTAAACAGGGCAAAGCGACTTTTCTCATTTCCGGTTCAGGACACGAGGCTATTCAGGTTGCGTCCGCTATGGCTATGAAAAAAGGTAAGGACTGGTTCTACACATATTACAGGGATAACGCTGTTGCAACCGCTTTGGGTGTAACTGCGGAGGACCTGTTCAAGCATCTCATGGGAAAAGCATCAGATCCTTTCACAGGCGGAAGACAGATGCCTATGCATCTTGGAAGCAAAGCATTGAGGATGCCGACCGCATCATCTCCTACCGGTACACAATATCTCCAGGCAGTCGGTACAGCACACAGCGCTGTGTTCAGAAAAACGGATGAGGTCGTTTACGTGGGCGGCGGCGAGGGTTCTACTTCCGAGGGAGAATTTTTTGAAGCTATCAACTGGGCTTCGAGGGAAAAATTACCCGTACTTTTTGTAATTCAAAATAATAGGTTTGCTATCTCCGTTCCTGTGGAACAGCAGGCAGCCGGGGGCTCGGTTTATAAATTAGTTGCCGGGTTCGAGGGTCTGCACAGGTTCCATATAGACGGAACTAATTTCATGGAGAGCTATGCAACTGCAAGGGAAGCGGTGCGTCTGGCAAGGAACGGCGAGGGACCGTCATTTATTTATGCAGATGTAGTTCGTTTAAGATCCCACTCCGCATCAGATGCACAGGAAAAATACAGGACAAAAGAAGATATTGAAAGAGATAAGATGAGCGATCCCATTATCAAGTTCGAAAAATTCCTTCTTTCGAAAAAGATTCTTGGCGAGAATGAAATATCCGATATAAGGAAAGAAACCCTTGATCTCGTATCAAGAACTGCTGATGAAATATATAAGCTCCCGGTTCCTGATCCGGCTGATGTAGAAAAATATATTTTCTGTCCTCCCGAAGAGCAGACACCGATCGAGTATGAAAGATCGGAGCCGTCCGGAAATCCCGTCGTGATGGTGGATGCCATAAACCACGCACTGCACGAGGAGATGGAGAAAAATCCCGATATGATTATATACGGTGAGGATATACAGGACCCGAAAGGCGGTGTATTCACCGCAACTAAAGGTTTATCCGATAAGTTCGGTAAAGAGAGGGTATTCAATTCACCTCTTGCAGAAGCTTCAATAGTGGGAACTGCAATCGGTGCAGCATTGACGGGATTGAAACCTGTGATAGAGATCCAGTTTGCTGATTATATATTTCCTGCAATGCTTCAATTGAGAGACGAACTCGTGATGTACCGCTACCGTTCGAATAACCAGTTCTCAGCCCCGGTTACCATAAGAGTTGCATGCGGTGGATATATTGGAGGCGGACACTACCATTCCCAGAATATCGAAGCTCTATTTGCTAAGAGCCCGGGTTTGTACATTGCGTATCCTTCTAACGCAGCCGATGCAAAAGGTCTTCTCAAAACAGCATGCCAGCTGAAGGATCCTGTAATGTTCCTCGAACATAAATTCCTTTATAGGCAGGGATACGCAAAATCACCGGAACCTGATAAAGATTATTATCTGCCTTTCGGTAAAGCTGCAATAAAAAGAGAAGGGAATGACCTGACTATAGTTACATACGGAGCTATGGTTGAAAAAGCTATGCGTGCAGCGAGGGAGCTTGAGAAGAAGAATTACAGCATAGAGGTTATCGATATCAGGACTATCGTTCCGCTTGATATAGACACTGTGTTGAAATCTGTGAAGAAGACAGGGAAGGTGATAGTATTCCATGAGGACAGCAAGTTCCTCGGATTTGGTGCCGAAATAGCATCCGAGATCGCAGAAAAAGCATTCGAGTATCTTGATGCTCCCATCAGGAGAGTTGCGGGACTGAACGTACACATTCCGTTTGCGCCTATTCTTGAAAAGGCAGCACTACCTCAGGACGACTGGATACTAAAAGCCGCTGATGAGATGCTAAGCTATTAACCGATAATTCCATTTCAAAAGTTATATTAATGGTGTAAGTTTGAGCTTACACCATTATATTTTTATGTTCATGATACGAATCACACTCATAAATAATTAATATGCACGAACCTATCATTTCTATTTCCGGGATCAGGGGAATCCCGGGTAAGTCATTAACTCCGGAAAATATCACAAAATTTATACATGCTTTTACCCGTTATACCGGACAAAAGCGGATAGTTATAGGCAGGGACGGAAGGATGAACGGCGAGATTATCGCGAAGATAGTCGAAGCGGTCCTGCTGTTCAGCGGTTGCGAAGTGATAGATCTCGGCATCGCTCCTACTCCGACAATAGCTCTTGCAGTCGAAACACTTAAAGCAGACGGCGGAATATCTATAACCGCCTCCCATAACCCGCAGGAGTGGAACGGACTGAAGTTCATGAACAGCAAAGGTATATTTCTTGATAAAGATGAAAATGCAGAGCTTATGAATTTCATCAACGATGATAAAATACAGTACGTCGAACAAGCCGGGATCCGCCAGGTGGAATATTATCCTGATTTTTTCGATTATCATATCGGAAAAGTTCTCAACATTAAATCGGTTAACCTAAATAAGATTCGCAAAAGGAAATTTAGAGTAGTGGTTGACTGCGTGAACTCATCCGGTTCTGTGATAATTCCTAAATTATTGAAGAAGCTCGGATGCAAAGTAATTCCAGTTGATTGTGATTCAAGCGGAGTGTTCACAAGAAAGCCCGAACCTGTTCCCGAAAATCTTAAAAGCACCTGTAAGACGGTAAAAGCAAAGAAAGCGGATATGGGTATCGTTGTCGATCCGGATGCAGACAGGCTGGTAATTATCACAGAAAAGGGAGAACCGTTCGGGGAAGAGAATACCATTACAACAGCAGTGAATCATGTTTTAAAGAACACCCCTGTAAAGATGAGGGTAGCGGTGGTCAATCTTTCCACATCGCGTTCTGTGGATGATGTAGTAAGTAAGCTGAATGGAAAATTATACAAAGCTCCCGTAGGTGAGATAAATGTAATCAAGAGAATGAAAGAGTGCGGTGCAGTTATCGGAGGCGAAGGAAGCGGGGGAGTAATACTGCCGGAAGTCCATTACGGGAGGGATTCGCTTGTGGGCATAGCGCTGATATTAAGCGAACTGGCGGAGTTCGGAGGAAAGGTGTCCGAATATAAAAAAACCTTACCGGAATATCATATCCTGAAAACCAAAATTGAATTGAAGGATACTGACCCCGAAAAGATCCTTGGTCACGTGAAAGATAAATACAGCAGTTATCCTATAAATGAGGAGGATGGGTTAAGGATTGATTTCGAAAGATCGTGGGTCAATTTCCGTAAGTCGAACACAGAACCGATAATGAGAATAATTACCGAAGCCGGGACCAGGAAAGATGCAGAATCTCTCGAAACGGAGATAATATCCGGTCTACCGTACTCCTAATATTCTTCTCGTTATTAATTTATTTATATAACATTTTTTGCTAAATTGTTCGATTAAATATAATAACAAATGGCTAAACTACTCGAAGTAAAGAATCTTAAAACATATTTTTATACCGATGACGGCATCGCAAAAGCAGTGGACGATATTGACTATGATGTCGATAAAGGAGAAACACTCGGTCTCGTTGGCGAATCCGGATGTGGAAAAAGCGTTTCGGCGTTATCCATAATGAGACTGATACCCGACCCTCCCGGAAAAATTGTAGGAGGAGAGATACTCTTCAAAGGGCAGGACCTGCTGAAGCTGGAAGAAAAAGAGATGCAGGATATCCGGGGGAATGATATCGCGATGATATTCCAGGAACCGATGACATCACTGAATCCCGTTTTTACCTGCGGCTACCAGATAGATGAAGCGGTAATTCTCCACCAGCACGTATCGAAAGAGGAGGCTAAGAAGCGTTCGATTGATATGCTCCACCTGGTAGGCATACCGGCTCCGGAACAGAGGTACAGGGATTATCCCCATCAGCTTTCCGGCGGTTTAAGGCAGAGGGTAATGATCGCAATGGCACTTTCATGCAACCCTGAGATCCTGATAGCTGATGAGCCTACAACGGCACTCGATGTAACGGTACAGGCGCAGATACTAGAACTGATAAAAAAATTACAGGATGAATTCGGAATGGCTATGATCATGATCACTCATGACCTCGGTGTCATAGCTGAGATTTCAAAACGCGTAGCAGTTATGTACGCATCCAAGATAGCGGAGTATTCAATAGTGGATGAGATTTTCTATAATCCGAAACATCCATATACGCTCGGGCTTCTGAACTCAATTCCGAAGTTAAATAAAGGTGCAGCAAGACTTTTGACCATTGAAGGAACTGTTCCTGCTGCGACTAATTATCCTGTAGGATGCCATTTTGCAACAAGGTGCAAGTATGTTGACACTCCGATTCCTATTGCGGACAGTAAATGCTGGAATATTCAGCCGCCATTAGAGCAGGTAAACGATACCGATACCCCGCATACTGTTGCCTGCCACTACTGGCATGATGTAGAGATAAAAAGAAAAGCTGCAGGAGAGGTAACTCCCGCAGCACTGGTGAAGTAACCAGATTTCATTTTGAACAAGGGGGCTTGCCCCCTTGTTAGGTAAAATTCAGTCATAAAGGACAAGGGAGCAAGCTCCCTTGTCCAATAATTGTGTGCAAAGAAATAAGGGAGCATGCTCCCTTATCTAATAATTTTTATTGGCTAATTCGAAATAAGATTGAGGATGCATACAGGCAGGACAGGATTTTGGAGGTTCGGTTCCGAAATGAATATAACCGCAGTTCCTGCATATCCACATT
>JBEKSX010000062.1:0-18340 GCA_049516635.1 Ignavibacteria bacterium
CAATTCGTTGAACCGAAAACCAGTATCGATGAACTTATAGTCAGCGGTGGAGGAGGTAATAATCCTATAATAATGGAATCACTCAGGGAATATCTGCCGGGAGTAAATATTAAATTGATAGATGAATTTGGAATTACCGTAGATTCAAAAGAAGCGGTATTGTTTGCCCTGCTTGCAAATGAGTGTTTATCGGGGAACCCTGCAAATATGAAATCTGTTACGGGCTCTGATAAAGATGTAATTCTGGGCAAGATATGTCTTGTAAAGACGTAGAACTTTACATTATTTAAGATAAAAACAGTTTCTATTAAATTTCTAATAAAATATGTTTGAAAATAAAATCGCTATTGTCACCGGGGGTACAGGTGGACTCGGAAGGGTGGTCACGGAAAAATTTGCTCAATCAGGTATGAAGGTTTATATTCCCGCACGGAATATAGAACAATTCAAGGATATCTTTGACAGCTCAAAATCTTCCGAATCAGTTGAGTTCAAGTTAAGAAAGATATATGGACTTCAATGCAACAATGAAAATGAATCAGAAGTGATAGAATTTATCGGGAATGTCATAAATCAAGAGGGTAGAATTGACTTTCTAGTGAATACTGTAGGCGGCTACCACCCAAAAATTAATATTGTTGATATGGATTCGTCCCTGGTCGATAAAATGATGAGCTTGAATTTCAAGACTGCGTTTTATTTCAGTAAAAATGTATTGAAAAGCATGATCGAACATAATTATGGAAGAATAATCTCAATTGCGGCCATGCCTGCTCTCGAAGTCACTGCTGGTAAATTTGCTTATTCTGTATCAAAATTTGCAGTTGTGAATCTTATGCAAACGATAGCAGAAGAATGTAAAGGATACAATATTACTGCAAATGCCATCGTACCGAGCATTATAGATACTGAAGCTAATAGAAGAACCATGCCAAAAGCTGAATTCGAAAAATGGGTAAAAGAGGATGAAATTGCAGAGACAATATTGTATTTATTATCCGATAATGCAAAATCTTTCAGGGGGAATGTGATAAAGATGTACGGGAAGGTATAATTTAATTATAAATTACAATTATTGCATTTTATTCAACTGAAACTTATAATCAATTGACTTTTTATCACAAAAGTTGTATAATATCAGTTATATAAAATAAATAATCATTATTTTCAAAATTATTTCTCTTAGTTATACTTTGCATGGAAAAGGGAGAAATGTAGATTGATGATAAGATTATCTATTAAATATCCATCAACCATGAAAAAATTATTTCCTTTCTTTATGTTTAACCATTTTCATATTTAAATCTTTGAATATTTAATTTATTAAATTAATAACTATATTTTTAAATACTATGAAAAATTTTAATTACCAAATTTTTAGAAATGTAATAGCATTTCTTATACTTTTTCTAGTATTCGCAGCGAATGATCATTTATCCGCAGCCGGTGAGCCTATACAAACACCTCAATTCTATAACAGTAATTCAACGCTGATCTTGACTATATCTCCTCTGGGAATCGATTCCGGGTCTGAAGCTCAGTGGTTAATTAAAGCAGGGGAATTTATTAACCCATCGCATGCTACGAATGGCTATATATCTTCCATTTATTTCATAACGGGAGATATTGAGACCTGTACCTTTAGCAACTTAATGATCAAATTAGGAAAGACAACTTTGACATCCTTACCTATAGATCAAATTTATACCGGACCAATGGATACGGTCTATTTTAGATCCTCTGTTACCCTAACATCAGGAATAGGAACATGGATGCAATTTTTACTTGATAAACCTTTCCTGTATGATACTTCTCAGAGTTTAGTAATTGATGTAAAACAATGCGGATTCACCGGCGCCTATAGTATGAACTTGGGTCATTCAATAAGTACAGATAACAGAAGAACTTATTTAACAACAGTCTCACGTAATCAGTGTAGAACAGTTTTTGCCGGACAGGATGCTTTTGAGGTCGATTTTGGATTTGATTTAATGGTAGAAACTCTATACCCTCCTTATTTTAATTTTTATGGTGGAAATGACAGTGACCCGGATCCCTTTGGTCAGACGGCAGGTCAAAGAGTTAACTGGCTTATCAGTTCATTCAACTGCCCCTCCCCAGCACCGTCAGGTTTTATTACCACGTTATATTTTAAGATGAGTGGTTACGATACTGCTACGTATACAAATCTTACCATTAAATTGGGTTTAACAAAAGATACATTGCTGCCCGAGTCATGGTATAGCGGTCCAATGGATACGGTATATTTCAGACCGTCCGTTATTCTTGGTGCTTTACCCTGGGGTTGGATTCGATTAGATCTGGATAAACCTGAATACTTTGATAATTCGCAGCATCTGGTTGTTGACGTACAACAGTGCGGTTCTACTAACTCACTTTTTGTACACGAAAACCACGCCGGATCATCAACACGAAATTATGGTACTCCTTCTTCCTGCCCGGTTATTTATGCAGGACAGGATAGTCACATTATGAATACAGGTATAAATATTAATCCTGTAATTGGAATTCCGCATGTTCCAAACAATACTATACCGGCTAATTATTCACTTGAACAGAATTATCCCAATCCGTTTAACCCATCAACGGATATTACTTTCTCGATCGCAAAGGCGGGATTAGTGCAGCTTACTGTATATGATATTCTCGGAAGAGAAATTGATGTGCTTGCAAAACAATCGTACCAGCCCGGAAAGTACACGGTCAGTTTTGACGCTTCAAGGCTTGCAAGCGGCGTATATTTCTATACTTTAAGAGTGAATGATTTCACAGCAACTAAAAAGATGATGTTGATAAAATGATTATTAATTTCTGCTATTTTATTTTTATTGGTTCGTAAGAATAGATTATAATTTCAAATTTTTAATTATAATATAAATCTATGATAGGGATTCCAATCTAAAAAATGATTTATTTAGGAGGTCAATATTCGTAGTATATTTGAATTACTTTAAGCTTGCTATCACTGGTACATAAATAAATATATTTAGCATCTATTACATCAAGCCTGTTTATAGTATTGCTCCCATTATCAAAACTTCCGGCGAAAAGCTGTGACTTAGGATCTTTGTTATAAAATGCCTGCACACTGTTATCATCATTTACCCATGTGTAATATCCTGAAACAACCACCTGTCTTGCTGATTTACGGGAAAATATATTGGTTACCCATTCAGGATTCGGGAGCTTGGACACATCGAGCACCTGTACACCCGTATTACCCTGTGGTATATAAGCGTAATTATCACTTACGAATATATCATAAAATGTAAAACCGAAATTGTAGCTGCCTACAACCGGTAATTGTGATAGATTTGAGATGTCTATTATCGATAAATTTGCCCCTTCTGAAGTTATGTAAGCATAATTATTTTTAATAAAGATCGAATTCGGTGTGCCGACCACAATTTGATTTCCTTTTAAAATGGGAAAATCCGGTATCGTAATATCATAAACCGTAAATCCAAATTCTTTGCGTACAAAGTATAAAAATCCGTTGTTGGTCGTCATACGTCCAATTGTGCCGTATGTATCTATTGTTCCGCTTTGAACAGGATTATTAATATCTTTAAAGTTAATGATTTGTATTACCCCTTTTGATTGTGCTATGTATGCATAAGGACCATAGAATGTTATAGTCAAAGGGTTATCAACTAAACTTGCATATGATCGTACGGGAGGAATATCGTTAGGATTTGATATATTCACTGTGGTTATTGTACCTGAACTGCCTGAAGAACATACGATGTAAGCGATACCGTCCTTGATTATCATATCTACTGGCGGATAAGGAAGAGTTACTTCATTGATCGCTTTGAGTGTAACGGAATAAGGAAAGAAATCCCATGTTTTGTTTCTAGAATCGGCAGAAAATGCTGGTTTAGGATTTTGAAAAAGAATTAAGGAGATAAAAAATAGGGAAATAAACCACTTAATTTTCTGACCGGACATTTGTTGTTATTTATTTCCCTAATATATGTGAAAAAAGTAAAAAGAGATACTGTTATCTCAGTATCTCCTTTATTTTTGATATTGCCAAATTAATGTTCTCTACTGAATTTGCATAAGAGAATCTAAGGTATCCTTCACCGAATTTACCGAAAGATGTCCCGGCTAAAGTGGCAACCCCCGCTTCATACATTAACTTGTCTGCAAGCTCTTTTGAATTATAACCGGTTTTTTTAATATTTGGAAATGCATAAAAAGCTCCGTCAGGTGTCAGACAAGAAAAACCTTTAATGCTATTCAAGCCTTTAACTATTACATCGCGTCTTCTCTTAAATTCTGCTATCATTTTATCTACATCATCCTGTGGTCCCTTAAGCGCTTCAATACATGCGTGCTGAACAAAAGAATTTGTACATGAATTGCTGTTTACCATTAGCTTTGAAATGATAGGTACAAGGTCGTTATTCATTACCCCGAATCCCGCTCTCCATCCTGTCATTGCATAAGTTTTGGAGAATCCGTCCAGTATTATGGTCCTTTCCTTGAATCCCTTTACTTTAGATATTGAATATGGTTCAGCATTTTCATAAACAATCCTCGAGTAAATTTCATCTGAAAGTATGTATGAATCCCTGTCTTTCAGGACTTCAGCCATAGCCTCTATATCTTTCTTCGGGATGGTTTTACCGGTCGGATTTCCCGGTGAATTAATGATAACAAGCTTTGTTCTATTGGTCACCAGCCTTTCAAATTGCCTGATATCCACATGGAAATTGTCCTCTTCTTTCAGCTGTAACGGCACAGATGTTCCTCCTACAAAGTTGATCATAGATTCATATATTGGGAATCCCGGGTTGGGATAAATTACCTCGTCTCCTTTTCCTATAAGTGCCAGGATAAGAAAGAACATTATTGGTTTACCCCCGGGTGTAACAACTACATTATCAGGTGAAAACTCCACTCCGCGGGTTTTACTGACATAGTCAGCTATCGTTTGTCTTAGTTCCATAATACCGGGAGCCGGTGTATAGTGAGTATCTCCGTGCTGGATCGACTTTATCGCTGCATCGCAAATGTTTTTCGGGGTTGTAAAATCCGGTTCCCCGATCTGTAGATGAATGATCGTTTTTCCTTCTGCTTCAAGTTTTCTTGCCTTCGCTAAGACTTCGAAGGCTGTTTCCGAACCAAGCCTGTATGCTCTATCTGCTAGTTGCATATCTTCTTTTTTTATTAAATTTAAAGATTTTTGTTATTTATTAAGCTATTTTTCTCCAAGGTACGCTTTTCGTACCTGTGTATTAGATTCAAGTTCTTTAGCGGGACCTTCTAAGATAATATTTCCCGTTTCAAGAACATATCCATAATTCGCTATTGAAAGTGCAAGCCTTGCATTTTGTTCTACCAGTAATATCGTAGTCCCTAATGTACGGTTTATCTCGATGATCTTCTCAAATATCGTTTTTACAAGGATCGGTGCTATCCCGAGCGATGGCTCATCCATCAGCAGCAACCTTGGTTTTGACATCAGAGCCCGTGACATTGCAAGCATCTGCTGTTCACCGCCTGACAATGTTCCTCCCGGCTGTTTCAGCCTTTCTTCAAGCCGTGGAAAGATCGTGAAAATAAAATCCATATCTTTCTTGATCTCGTGCTTATCTTTACGCCTGTATGCACCCATCTCAAGGTTCTCTTTGACCGTCAGGTTTGAAAAAATTAAACGTCCTTCGGGTACCTGGGAAATACCCATATCAACTATCTTATGAGGCGGAAGGTTTGTTATATCCTTATCATCATAATAAATCCTGCCTCCCGCTGCTTTTACTATACAGGAAATACACCTTAGTGTTGTGGATTTACCCGCTCCGTTAGCTCCAATCAGTGTAATTATCGCTTTATCCTGGACAGCAAGTGAAATACCCTTAATAGCTTTTATAGCGCCATAATTAACTACCAGATTTTCAATCTTTAGCATCTATCTGATCTTATTTCTTGACCTCTTCTCCCAGATAAGCTTCTATGACTTTGGAGTTCCTTTGTATTTCTTCAGGTTTTCCCTCAGCTATTTTTTTACCATAATCGAGAACGAATATTCTCTCACAGATACCCATTACGACACTCATATCATGCTCGACAAGCAGGATCGAAATATTAAACTTTTCCTTGACTCTTTTTATCAGATCCATAAGATTTTTTTTCTCCGTTGGATTCGTTCCCGCAGCCGGTTCATCCAGCAGAAGAAGTTTCGGTTTTGTAGCCAATGCTCTAACTATCTCTATCTTTCTCTGTTCACCGTAGGGCAGATTCTTCGCGTATTCATCCGCATATTCATACAGGTTAAACAGCTCTAACAATTCGTTTATTTCGTCATCTATTTCTTTTTCTTCTTTTTTATAGTTTTTCATCTGAATTATCGAACGGACAAGCTTCGATTTGCATGAATTATTATAGCTCACCCTGATGTTATCTTTGACAGACAAGCTCTGTGATAATCTGATATTCTGGAATGTCCTCGCTATTCCCTTTTGCGTCACTTCATAAGGTTTATATCGTATAAGGCTCTCATCCTGAAATAGGACATCACCCTCAGTCGGTTCATAAACGCCGGTTATAATATTAAAGACCGTAGTTTTGCCTGCACCGTTGGGACCTATCATGCCGACCAATTCGTCTCCGCCAACGTATTCGGTAAGATTGTCGACTGCAGTTAGCCCGCCGAATTTTATGGTGCAATTATTTAGCTTTAATAGTTCCACTTACCTTTAATCCTGCTGTACCTGTTCTTTAAGAGCTTTCTTTGGCTTCTTCCTGCTGTTTAGATTTATCCCGAACAACCCCTGCGGTCTTACAAGCATCATTATAATAAGAAGCAACGCATAAACGATCATCCTGAATTCCTGTACATCACGCAGCAGTTCAGGCAGGATGGTAAGAATGATAGCTCCTATCACAACCCCGAGCGTACTACCCATACCGCCTAATATCACCATTACCACGATTTCAACCGATCGTAGGAAATTGAAGTCTTCCGGGTTGATATATTGTATAAAATGACCATATATACCACCTGCTACACCTGCAAAAAAGGCACCGATTATGAAAGCTGTAACTTTGAACTTTGTTGTGTTTATCCCCATTGCTTCCGCTGAAATCTCATCGTCCTTGACTGCTATGAAACCTCTGCCATAAGTAGAACGCATCAGGTTCGAGATTCCGAAAATTATAATTGCTACGATAAGGAAAGTCCAGAAAAAATTGGTAAATTTGGGAATAGTGAAGAAATGGAATGGCATATCAGCCAATTCAGGAACCATTTCCAGACTTTTTGTTCCATTTTGGTATATATAGAGTCCTCTGAATCCCTGTGATGCACCTATGAAACCCAGATTTTGAATTATTACACGAATTATCTCCCCAAATCCTAATGTTACAATCGCTAAATAATCTCCCTTTAGACGCAGAGAAGGTACACCAACTAACAAACCTACAAGGGAAGCTCCGCAGCCGCCAATAAGGAGGACTATGACAAACCAAATTCCATGCCCGATCGCGCTATTACCGAGTGTCGAAATAAAAAAAGGTGCAAAATATGTGCTAATTGCAACGGAAACGTATGCCCCGATTGCCATAAAACCTGCGTGTCCCAGTGAGAATTGCCCTGTGTATCCGTTAATGAGGTTCAAGCTGGTTGCTAATATGATATTAACCCCCGCGTATATGATTATTTGGTAGTAGTAAGGATTAATATAATCGGTAATTTGGTTTATACCGAAAATAAGGATTATCGAAGCAAGGAAGAGTATTTTTGAATTACGCACTAAATTTTGAACCTACTAATTAATATTCATTAATTGAAATGAATATCTAACAGCTGCTCCGTAAAATTAAAATAAAACGTGGGTAGTACAGGATTTGAACCTGTGACCTCCTGCTTGTAAGGCAGGCGCTCTGAACCAACTGAGCTAACCACCCATGTCGAACAATCTAAATAGCTTACTTAAAGAAAATATTTAAACAAGGGAGCAAGCTCCCTTGTTTCTTATATCATTTCGTTCAATCTTTAAAGCTTTTTTAGATTCTCTTTAGTAAAAATACAATTAATTATATTTACTATCAATAAAGAACAAATTCGGTTGTATAAACAAAATTGCAGCCCACGTAATGTTTATTGAAGGCTATGTATTATAAGTCCGCTTCTAAGCTTGGGTTCGAACCAGGTAGTTTTAGGAGGCATTGTGTTTCCCGTATCCGCTATGTTCATGAGCTGATTCATCGTAACCGGGTATAATGCAAATGCAGCTTTCATCTCACCGCTGTCAACACGTTTTTTCAATTCACCTAATCCCCGAATTCCTCCTATAAAATCAATTCTTTTATCAGTTCTCAGATCTACGATATTTAAAATTGGTGAAAGGATTTGTTTGTAGAGTATTGTCACATCCAGAATACTTATCGGGTCTTTTGAATCATAAGTTCCCGGTTTTGCCTTCAGTGAGTACCATTTATGGTCAAGATATAACCCAAAGTTGTGAAGCCTGTCAGGTTTGTATTCATTCTGTCCTTTTTCTTCGATAATAAAGCTTTGCTCTAATTTCTTAAGAAATTCATTCCGCGTAAGTCCATTAAGATCCTGAACTACGCGGTTATAATCAAAGATAGTAAGCTGGCTTGCCGGGAAGTGTACAGCTAGAAAAAAATTATATTCCTCATTCCCTTTATGGTTCGGATTTTGTTCTTTCTTCTCCCTGCCCACAAGAGCGGCCGCTGCTGTCCTGTGGTGACCGTCTGCTACATACGTATAGGGGACCTTCGCGAATAGGTCTACCAGTTTCAAAATAGTCTCCTTGTCTTTGATAACCCAGAAAGAATGCCTGATACCGTCATCCGTGACGAAATCGTATTCACATTTTTGTTTTATGACTTCATTGATGATGGTGTCTATTTCTTTAACATCGGGGTAAGCGAAGAAGACAGGTTCTGCATTCATATTTGAAACTCTAACGTGATTTTTCCTGTCCTCTTCCTTATCTTTTCTTGTCAGCTCATGCTTTTTAATAATATTATTAAAGTAATCACCTACACCTGCACAGCCGACCAGTCCAACCTGCCGCTTCCCGTTCATAGTTTGAGCATACACATACAGATAATCTTCCGGATCCTGGAAGAAGATCCCCTCTTTCATCATATTCTGGAAATTTTCTTTCCCTTTTTTATATACCTCGGGTGAGTAATGATCTATATCAGGCGGAAGATCTATCTCCGGCTTTACAACGTGAAGGAAGGAATATGTGTTGTCACCTGCCTCAACCCTTGCTTCCTCAGAACTCAATACGTCATAAGGTCGTGAAGCTATAATCTTAACTTTTTCTATTATTGGACGTATACCTTTTAACGCTTTTAATACAGCCATCTACAATCAGCATTATTTATGATCGAAGAATTCGATTATTCTATCAGCCAGCTCTATGCCGATCCTGTTTTGTGCCTCAACGGTTGAGCCTCCTACATGCGGTGTCAGAGATACGTTCGGCAGCTGAAGGAGCTCAGGGTTAGGTGTCGGTTCATTAATGAATACGTCCATTCCTGCGTAGGCTACTTTCCCTGTTTTTAACGCTTCCAGAAGGTCTTTTTCATCTATTACGCCGCCGCGTGCGTCATTTATTATTACTACTCCGTTTTTCATCTTTTCGATCTCTTTAGCCGTGATCAAGGGTTTCTTATCGGCCGGCATTGGAACGTGCAAAGTTATGAAATCACTATTCTTTATCACTTCTTCAAATGGAACGGTCTTCAATACGACAGATACAGTTACGGACACATTATTTGCATGATATATATCCACGTCAATTTTTCCTTCCGGAACAAGGGGGTCGGTTGCCAATACCTTCATACCCAGACCCAAAGCTATCTTGGCAACTTTCTGACCAATTCGTCCGAAACCTATGATACCTAATGTCTTCGCATTAACTTCAATGCCTTTACTGAACTTTTTCTTTAATTCCGGGAATTTCGTAAAGCCTTCTGCTGGCATAGCTCTGTTTGATTCGTGGAGCATTCTTGTCAAAGTGAACAGGTGTGCAAACGCCAGTTCTGCTACAGACTGAGATGAAGCTGCGGGTGTGTTAACAACTTTAATACCTTTGCCTCTTGCGTATTCAACATCGATGTTATCCATTCCTACTCCGCCTCTGCCGATAAGCTTTATGCTGGGGCATGCATCTATCAGGTCTTTACGGACCTTTGTAGCGCTTCTTACCAATATTGCATCGTATTTCTTTTCATTGATCTCTTTGATAAGGTCTTCCTGTTTAACCTTTTCCGTAACCACTTCATATCCGTGTTTTGTCAACATTTCTTTTGCGGCGGCTTCTATGCCGTCATTTGCTAATATTTTGATCATGGTATTTAATGTATTAAATTTATAATTGTATTTTTATGAGTGCAGTTTTTCAAATTCCTTCATTGCATCTACGAGAGCCTGAACGCTTTCTATCGGCATTGCATTATACAATGATGCTCTGAAACCGCCAACCGACCTGTGTCCTTTTATTCCTACCATACCTTTATCGGTTGCAAATTTTGTGAACTCAGCCTCGAGCTCCGGGGTCTTTGCTAAAAAGCAAACATTCATTCTCGAACGTGAATCTTTTGCAACCGTGCCGTAGAACAATGTGTTCCTGTCTATCTCATCATAAAGGAGTTTTGATTTGGCTTCATTCCTTTTATCTATTTCCTTCAAGCCGCCTAATTTTTTCAGCCACTGCAGTGTAATGTAAGATGCATAGATTGCAAATACCGGCGGTGTGTTGTATAACGAATTGTTTTTTATGTGTATCCTGTAATCTAACATTGATGGGATCTTTCTTTCAATCTTTCCCAATATATCTTCCCGGATAATAACAAGTGTAACACCTGCCGGACCTAAATTTTTCTGTGCACCAGCATAGATAAGTGCATACTTAGAAACATCAATAGGTTTGCTGAAGATGTTAGATGACATATCAGCAATCATAGGTACGTTAACTGAAAGATCTTCATGAAGCTCGGTACCATAAATAGTATTATTAGTAGTTACATGAAAGTAAACTGAATCATCCGGAACCTTAAATCCTTTGGGGATGTAGGTGAAGTTCTTGTCTGCAGATGAAGCAACAACATTAACATTACCAAAGTTTTTTGCTTCCTTAATGGCTTTTTGAGCCCAGGAACCGGTTTCGAGATAAGCCGCAGTCTTGTTCTCTGCGAGCAGGTTATAAGGTACCATTGCGAACTGCAAGCTGGCACCGCCCCCGAGGAATAATACACTATATCCTTCGGGAATGTTTAAAATTTCTTTAACAAGAGCAACGCTGTCATCGACAATTTTTTGAAAATCCTTGCTTCTGTGGGAAATCTCAAGAATGGATAGCCCTATGTTATCGAGTTCTACGACAGCTTTAGAAGTCTCATCTAATGTGTATTGCGGCAGTATTGATGGTCCTGCGTTAAAATTATGTTTTTTCATTATTTTTATATTTAATTAATTATGGTATTGTTTAAGTTTTTAAGAATGGAATATTAACAAATCTTCAAGGGTTAAAATAATTAAAGCAAATAATCAATTCAATCTATTATTTTATCTCTTATTTGAATAAATTGTTCACTTTAAATGGTTTAAAGTTAGTATTGCAGAAGTATAAACATGCTAAGTTATTTATGCAATTAGCTTTGTTTTTTTATATTCAATAAGCATCAATATCCCGCCGATAACAAATAGTACAGCTGATAGAATAAAAGTATACTCTATAGCAAAAATTTTCATTACAGCATACCCCAGAACAGGGCTGAAGATACCTCTTATACCCGTGAGTGTAATGTGCGCCGCCTGGTAATTTGAGACTTCCGCTACCGGGGCGAAATAGATGGTACTTAAAGACCATGCGATAGTAATACCGCTCATACCGACGCCATAGAAAAAATGGGCAGCAAATACTACTATTATTTTATCAAAATGAAACCCCGCAAGCCCAATATATTTAGACGCTATCATAAGTAGGGGATAAACAGCCAATATTAAAAAAATATACCCGCAAAATTTAGTAGGGTTGCCGCTGCCGTGTATTCTGCCCATTAATGGGGTAAATAATATCAATGCCGAATGAAAAACCAATCCTTTTGCAGCGGATATCGGCGCGTAGGACATACTGAGGTGATCAACTAAAAATACGGGTACAGCCGGCAGTATGACCATAAATGCAATCCCGTAAAGGAAAAAATAAGATTCGAATCTGAAAAAAGGCCTGTTGTTCTTGAAAATCCTCAGCATGTCCCTTATCGGTAATATCAGTATATCTTTTAAAAGCCCCATTGAAAAAGTCGATAATGATTTTTTTTCTGGGTCAAGATAATCATCCATGCTGAGAGATATCATCTTGGATAGATTGTAATAGGTCAGCATTCCCATTAACCCTGCGATGGGGAAACATATCCTGTACAGGCCGTAATTCATGTCAAGGAAGTAACCGAATATGGTGGCTGTTATCAGTATCATTATAGTGGAAATTGTGGAAACATAGGAAAACAGCTTACTCCGTTTCGATTCGGTATAATTATGTTTGAACACTATATTCCATGATGACAGCAGCATTGCATCGAGGTAAGCGGAAACTGCGATACACAATATATAAAAAATTGCATTGTTGAACAGTGGAGCGAGCACGAGGAAAAATTTAGCTGCTATTCCCATTCTAATGATAGTATGCGAACGGTTTCGGGAACGGTTTACAATTTCGGTACCGTAGATAGATGCCAGGTTAGCTGTACTTGCAAGAAATGCTAACAGCATTATCTGGAAATCAGTGCCTTCTAGCGATTTTTTTAGGATAATATCCTGAAGGAGAAGAAAACCTAATGAAATTCCGTTGAAGAATTGTGCGGCGATGTGAAGTTGGAATGTCCTTTTTTCGATGCTTTTTATATCAGCCATACCTGATGCTGCCCATCCGCCTTTTCTCAAGAAGATTTATATTTAAAAAGGGATATCCAGATGTTTTAGTTCGATATGAATTTTATCTTTATATCTTTTAGTTAAATAAGACTTCAATTTTTCAGCGGAATATACTGATCTGTGCTGTCCGCCTGTGCAGCCGAAACTGACCATAAGATCCGTGAAATTTCTTAGTATATATTTTTCTATAGCTTCATCTATTATGTCATATACTTTAACGAGAAATTTTTGCATTTCTTTATTTGAATCAAGAAATTCAATGATCTCGGGATTTTTTCCCGTAAGAGGCATAAATTCGGGGTGTTTTCCGGGATTATGTATGAATCTGCAGTCAAATACAAATCCTCCTCCATTGCCCGATGAGTCTTCAGGGATCCCTGTGCGGAGAAAGCTAAACGAAAATATTCTTACTTTTAACAAATGATGTTAGAATAGTAGATAGAAAGTATATAAAATCTGAGAAATAACCTTTCTTGTTTATCGAAATTAATCAATTTTGAACTGTCTTACAATCTAAATACAGATTGTGATTATGAAATAAAAAAAGCCTGTCATACAACAGGCTTTTAAACTATCAATGAGGTCTAATATTATTTTTCTTTTTCTACATTTACCTTTACTTTCACTTCACCATTTTCCCGAATTATTTGAATATCTTTATCCTTGATATCCGGATTGTTCAGGTCTTCCTTAACCATGTTTCTTATTTCTTCGTCTGATTTTCCGCGGAATTTATCCTGATCCACCGTTTTTTTAACTTCTTTTAATACTTCCTGATTCTTTTCATCATCAATCCTGAGCTCAAAATTCTTAAGTGTTTTATCGTTCTGATCAAGGTTCAATTTTATCTTTCTTCTCCCGTCGATGTCTGTTTTTACATCAAGGGATATATTTTGGATTCCGTTCTCTTTTAACTGGTTCTCGATCTGTCTGGACAGCTCTTCATCGCTCATCTTTGTTGCGTTAACGTTTATCCTGAAAAACGAATGAAGAGCAGCTGCATAAACGGGACGCTTAACATTCTCGTTCAAAGGAAATATTTTTATAGATGTAATATCATGGATCTTCTCAAGGTCTTTCTGGTATTTTTGCACTTCTATATCTGTGCTTCCAGGCAGCATTAACGTATATATATTTTCGGTCTTTCCGTTATCTGTATTTTCACTGACACTGAGTTTTGATCTGTCTACCCAGGGGAAATTAATGAATTGATCTGAAGAAGTGCCCGGGGGCATCGTCCATGTTATTACGTGCCCTATGGTTTCGTTTTGTGTGACAGGCAGTGAACATGCTCCCGCTAATAAAGCCAGAATTATGAATGTATAAACAAACCTCATTTTGTGAACTAAAAAATAATTTTTCATTCTAACTATTTTCCTTTCTTCTTTAATATTGTTAAGACGGTAAGATCTTTCCCTCAACCATTTTTCGACCGCCGGAAATGTTTCAGTGAAATCTTCATTTTTGATGTGAGAAATATATTGATCGGTTGAAGTCTTATTTTCCTTTGTTATATTCTGCGGAGAGTTTGATGGTTTCATTTTCGATATCCTCGATAATATTTTTTGATGTTATATTTAATTTACCAGAATGGTTACTTTCCATTTCCAGTATGATTTGTTTCAGTTTCTGTCTTGTTCTGCTTAAACGTGACTTTATAGCTGAATCACTTTTTTCGTTCTGAATGTTTTTTATCTCTTCAATAGAAAAACCTGCAATTTCAAACAGCAGTATTGCTGAGCGTTCTTTATTAGATAATTTTGATAAGGCTTTGTTAATGAGCGCTTTGGAATCAAAATTCTCTGTTCTATTATAAATCTCAGGTATATCAGTTCTCTCGCCTTTGTCTAAAGGAATAAACCTGCGCCAGAAATATCTTTTTATAGATGTATAAAAAACTCTGGTAATTATAGTAAAGAGCCATGAACGGAACTTATCGGTGTCATTTAGTGAATCAAATTTTTCAAGAGCCTGCAGGAGTGATTGCTGAAGCACATCTTCGGCATCATCTGCTGAGCGTTTCGAGCACAATGCCCTGCAGTATTTCACAGCATCATTGTAATTAGGCTTTAATAGCTCTATAAATCTGTTAGTGTCACGTGGCATTTAGCTTTTTTGTTTTTAACAAATTTCATTAATAAGACGTTAGGAGGCTGGAAAAGGTCGCAAAGTCTAAAATTAATTATTGTAAGAAAATCTATATTCTCTGATAGGAAGGGGAGTTTATTGGAAAATCATGTTGTTAGAGCTTTTTGAGCGGCGGACGGGATTCGAACCCGCGACGTCCAGCTTGGGAAGCTGGCATTCTACCACTGAATTACCACCGCATATATATTTACAGTAACTTAGATACTTTAGATTAAACAAAGTTAATTAATTTATATTTTCTATTCAACTAAAATACAATGTGACTATCAAATGTTGGTATTTTAAGAAAAATCAGATAGTTAAATATATCGATTAATGTTTCTTAATTTTGATTTTGTTATTATATTATGTGTGACGTTTGGGTGGGTATTTTAGTGACTGGTTCTACCCCTTAACTAGGTTGCTAAAATGAAAAATTATTTAAAATATTTATTAATATTCTCCCTCCTGGTTCCTCTCTCGAACCTGTATCCGCAGGACTCGGGCAAAAAAGAATTCAAAGATACTGTCCGAACTGAATACCTTAAAGCAATCATCAGGTCTGTTCCCGTGTTAACAATCGAAGTTAATGGGAATTATGATTTTGGATTATTCGAACTTTCCGCTAACGATAACGGAGATTTTTCCTCGAATGAATTCATTGGCGGTGATAATTTTGGGGTAAGGCATGGTTTTGGGTTAATGACTTCAGTGAAATTCAATTTGCAGGAAAGCGGTCATTTTCGTTTATGTATCTCCGGCGGTTACAGCAGGTTCAGCAGCAGGTTCAACAAACTGTTCACCGTGCAAAGCGAAGAAAGCTTTGCGGACTACAATGTTTATTCATTAGGCGTGGGTGTTGAAAACAGTTTTACCCCCAGTTACAAATTTAAACCTGTAGTCGGCATAAGCTTGATCGGCAGTATCATCGACGGCAATGCACAACTTGCAGACCCGAGCATAACCGGTTTGCTCAATGTGGATATTAAACCTGCGTTCCGTCTGGGTCTATCAGCCTACTCCGGGTTGGAATATATGGTTAACAACAAATATGGTTTGAATTGCGGGATCAGAATTGTTCATGCTAATCTGTGGCTCAAAGATACAAAAGTTTCTGATAATCCTGGTGAGATATACCTGAATGACAAACGCGTTGTTCCAAGGATTCCTTTTTCAGGATTCAGGCAATTTGCGTGGGGTGAACTCTATGCAGGGGTGAATATTTATTTTGGTATCCATCAAAAAGAATATATAATCAAAAAAATGCTTCGGTAAATACTCTTACTGGTTCTAAATTTGTCCTGTGTGAGTATCATTTTGATTATATCTTCTTTCTTGGTTCCATTTAACAGCTTTTTGCTGATAGGAGTGGTATACATCAGCATATATACCCGTAATCAGTTATTTACCTTATCCTAAAACCTTCAACCAAACAAGCTTTATTTAATCTTCGTTTCAATTTGTTACACTCCCGATATATTAATTTACAGTAATTTATTAAACTTTGACTATTATTGTAGTGTCATATTAACAAATAAAGGAGGTTGTCATGAAAAGGGCAATATTAAATAAACTGATAGCAAAAATGGTAATAATAGCGCTTCCAACTTTATTATCACTAAACTGTGGAGCATCTTCTAAGATATTTAATCAGAATGATGGAAACTTAACAACTGCGGGTTACGGAGAACTACAAAGCGTAAATCCTTCAGATGATGTTAACTTTCAAACTTTTTATAATGGAATGTCAACAGATGGCGATTGGATCCCGGTTGATCAAAGCGAAATAGCACCGGACCAGATCCAAAACTCTGATGATCCTTCATATGTGGACCAGGATGTAGACCAAAATTACATTTGGAGACCTTATGAAGCACATGACCAGAACTGGAATCCTTATTCCAACGGGAGATGGGAATGGACGAATAGGGGCTGGGTGTGGTTATCCGATTACGATTGGGGATGGGCTGCCTATCATTACGGCAGATGGTGGTATTCACCTTTATATGGGTGGGTCTGGTCACCCGGCCATACCTGGGCTGCGTCCTGGGTAACTTTCTATTGTGATGATGATTACATCGGCTGGTATCCGGTTACGCCATGGTCTCATTGGCACTGGGATAATGATTACGTCTGTGTAGAGAACAATTATTATTATAACTATTATAACTACACTTACGTTTATGAACACAATTTCAATCAGCATATAAGCCCCAGGGTTATCATAGATCCGAGAATCGTTCCCGGATTACAAGGTAATTCATCGGTCGGTGTTGCACCCGGCGGTTATCTGACAAGCCAGGGACCGAAGGTACAAACTATAGAAAATTCAACCGGTACAAAAATTACTCCGGTCACGATCAACTACACCGGCAATGTGAGCGATGTGGGAATTCATAATAAAAATTTGACCACCTATAAGCCTAATAACAGTAACGGAACGAATACTAAAACAGAAAATAAAACAGGTAATGTAGTTAATATAACCGGCAGCAAAACAAATATAGGTACTGTAACCAATGGTCAGAAGGTAAATCAAAACACCAAACAGAACACGGGTTACGTGAATCAAAATGATAATGGGAAAAAGATAAATGTCAGCACACCGAACGTGAATGTGACTAAAACCCAGAAGACTAACGGGATAACTAAATCAAACACAAATCCGGTGAATACAGGAAATAAATCAAGCGGAAACGTAACTGTGAGCAAGAATCAGAATTATGGAAATAAAACCGAAACCGTAAAAAAAGGAAGTGTCAACAGTGGTAATGTACCCGATATTAAGACAAATAAGAACAGCAATGTTACAAAATCAAATAATACTAGTTCTAAGAGCGGGATAACATCTTATAATACCGGAAATGTTACTAAGACCTCCCCCAATGGAAACAACAATGTGAGTACGAAAAAAAGTACTATTATTACGCCAAACGTTAAAGAAAATAAACCTATTAGTACTAACAAGACTATAACGAACAGCAATAACACTTCGAAGCCTGTGTATACACCTAATAATTCAGTTACAAAGAATAATAATGTGATCAAAAACAGTGCACCGGTGACTAAAACAAATGATGTAAAAGTGAATAATCCTGTTCAGCAGAAAGTAAACAACCCGAATCCGATTAACATAAAATCAAATTCAACCAATCAATCTGCGCCGGATAAAGAAGTTAAGAATTCCCCGGTTTCGAAAAACAAGAATAACTGACCGTATATCGGAAAGATAAACAAATTCGCAAGAGAGTGTTTTAAAAC
>JBEKSX010000063.1:0-23856 GCA_049516635.1 Ignavibacteria bacterium
GAACGTACGGTTTGATAAATACACGTTTTTGGAAATCAAGAGTATGCCATACTAATTTAATTAAGTATGGCACAAACGCTGCTGCAAGAACCCATGGTATCTGGGCAGCAAGCGGAAATGGCAAAGTATGGGCGGTAGGAAGCTATGGGATGGGAGCAAATCCTTATGCAGGCAATGACCAGATAATGTACTCGCCTGATGGTGGAACAACCTGGAGCATTCAGCCTACAGAGACTTCAGCATATCAGGCCTCTCTGTACAGTATTTCAATGATTAATACAAGTACCGGCTATGCAGCAGGCAGTACGGGTATAATTCTGAAAACGACAAATGGGGGCAATAACTGGAGAACTTTAACTTCTCCCACATCAAACGACCTGAATAAAATTGATTTTATAAATTCCTCTACGGGCTGGGTATTTGGTATATCAGGAACAATCTATAAAACTACAAATGGCGGGGGTAACTGGCTTCAGGAGACAGCAACAGGTGTTTCGGGTACCATTTCCGGTGCCTATATGGTCGACGCGAATACCGGATGGCTTATTGGTCCGGGTGGGATAATAAGCAAAACCACTGACAGCGGGTATAACTGGTCACCTCAAACTGCAAATGCCGGCACTCATACCCTGTATTCTATTAAAATGTTAAACGCGAACACCGGTTATTTGTGCGGTTATACTGTGGTAAGAAAAACAATAAACGGAGGTAATACCTGGGATAGTGTCTTAACACCATCTGCCATTTCAACATACTTTTCTCTGGATTTTATTGATGTGAATAATGGCATAATTGCCGGTTATGGAGGACAGATAACGAGAACAACAGATGGCGGTCAAAGCTGGACTGTTTATTATATCGGTACAGATAATGCTATCTATGCAACATATATGACATCCCCAGACACTATATTCGCTGCAGGTGATGAAGCATCAATATATAAATTTCCAATGGGAATGACTAAAGTACTGGAATGGAATAATCAGGTTCCGACAAAATACGTACTTTATCAAAATTATCCCAATCCCTTCAACCCGTCAACTACGATCAGGTTCTCATTGCCTAAATCCGGAAATATTTCTTTAAGGGTTTATGATATTACGGGCAGGGAGGTAAAAACACTTCTGAATAATGAGCAACTGAACAGGGGTACAATTAATCTGACTTTTGATGGAAGTAACCTCGCATCCGGGGTTTATTTTTACTCGTTATCGGTTGACGGAAACATGATCGGTTCCAAAAAGATGGTGCTATTGAAGTAAAGAGAGAAGTACAATATAAGTAATAGTGGTTTGCTCAGGATTACGTTTCGGAATGGAGTAACATAGATGCAGTTCAGTTGGTGTAGAATAAATAATAAATATTACCTCACAGAGTCCCCTGCGGGAGACTCTGTGAGGACTAAAGAATGTTGAGCGGCATAATGGGTGTAAGAGAGCTATTCGATGTTAATCGAAGCGAAATTGATTTCAGAACCTAATTGGTAAATATTATTTACTATAGTTATAGAGGCAAAGATATGTTAACTTATATTTGTTTTAAAAAATTTATATCTAAGTTTTTCAGGAATTTAATTATTTCTAAAATACTAATAGTTATACTTTTTACTGCAAATTCATCGCTTGCAATTGATTCTATTAAGACTCATGCAACGGATTCAAATAAGGTTCGTATGCTCGACTCATCAGAAATTCTTATAACAAATACAGTCGAATCCCGTTCTCCGCATACGTTTCAATTGACTGATACAATTAAGCCTCACAATTTAGATACCATAAAGCTTACGAAATCTGACTCTACCGTTCCAAAAATTAATCTGCATTTAAACAAGCCCCATAAGAATTCAATAGGTGACGATTTAGTTAGTGATTTCATGATTTTCTTTAAAGACTGGGGAGGGTACCTCACGTATCCGTTCAGAATGAACGGTACGGATTGGCTTATAGGGGGCGCAGCAATAGGAGGAACAGTGCTTTCATCACTTGCAGATAGAAGAGTTCACAGATTCCTCGGTGATCAGGATATCGCTAATTCAAAATACAATTTTTTTAATTTAGCAGCATATTATGGATATATCTATTACCAGGCTGCATTCGCAGGAGGATTATATTTAACCGGCCTGTTCACACGCAGTGATGGGGTAAGAGAGACCGCAAGACTCTTGATGCAATCATTCACATACTCAGGTACAATTACTATCGGGTTGAGAATACTTTTTAGCAGAGAGCGCCCTTACATTACTGATAACCCGTATAAGTTTCATTGGTTTACAATAAAAAGCCTCGATACACAATCTTTCCCATCGGGGCACACAGCTGTTGCTTTTGCAGCCTCAACCATACTCGCTGAAAGAATCGGTACATGGTGGTCAAGAGTCATCTTTTATGGTGCAGCAGGCCTGGTCGGATTTTCAAAGATCCGCAGTAATCAGCATTGGTTGTCTGACGTAGTTTTCGGCGGAATACTTGGATTCAGTTCAAGCTGGTTTGTTTTGAACCGTGAAGAGGACAGAACAAATAAGAAGAAAAAAAGAGAAGAAAAAAAGGGAGGCGGATTTTCTTTTTACCCGTCGTTTAATGGGTTCAGCATTGTATATAATTTCAAGTAAAACGTTTTTTTATAAACGTAAAATATTTATGTCACTGTATTGTCACCAGATTTATCGTAACTGATTGATATATAAATATATTGTATGCTATTTATGGATTTGTTCCCCAAATTTCGATGTCCTTCAGCATTGCCCTTTGCGGCAACTTGATTGCAAGTATAATGGAATCGGCTACATCTTCAGCACGCATGTAAACACCTTTGCCGATTTGTTTCAGACCTGATTCTTCCTTAACCTTCGTATCCACCATAGACGGATAGATCAATACTACTCTTATATTTTGCTGTCTCACTTCTTTGAATAAACTTTCGGAAAATCCCGTAAGCGCAAATTTGGAAGCGGAGTATGCGGATGCGCCTGCATCTCCTCTTCTTCCCGCTGTAGATGCTATGTTGATAATAGTCCCGCCTGTTGTATCAGCCAGTTTCTCCATATGAGGAAGGACTTCTTTGCACATCATGAACGCACCGAATACATTAACCTCAAACACTTTTTTCCATTTATTTACATCAAAGTCCTTAACGCTATCGTGCCCGAATGCTGCAGCGTTGTTCACGAGATAATGAATATTACCGAACTTTTTTACTGTTTCATTTACTGTCCGTTTGACATCATCATAGACCGATACATCGGCTTTGACCGCTAAAATATTTTTACTAAGTTGTTTTAATTCTTTCTCAGTGCTGTTCAGTTCACTCTCATTTCTCGCAGTTATGACCACATTCGCTTTTTCTTTTGCTAGACGGAGAGCTAGGACCCTGCCGATTCCTTTTGAACCTCCGGTAATGATGACTGTTTTATTTTCTAATGTTTGCATGGTTTTACAGATTATTGTTTTATGAATAATTATTTCATGTAACAAGAAATTTGTTTACAGGATTCCCTACCAGAAATCGACAAGAGGTAAGCCCAACTTTGAACAAGGGAGCTTGCTCCCTTGTCATAATATACACAAGGGGGCAAGCCCCCTTGTTCAATAGGATTTGGGTTAATCAGATTCCCGCCCGAGATTATCCCGCACTTCATGCGGGGCAGGAATGATATTTATTTACCTCTTCTTAACCTGGTAGTCTATATAGGATCTTACTTCCTTGAACATGCTGTCCGCATCAAGTCCCGCCTGGAGAAGAACGCTTTCGGCGGCACCGCTTCCAAGGTAGTAACCTTTCTTGAAGGGATGCAGAATCCTCTGCCTTCCTTCGGAGCTTGTTATCCACCTGTACATCGTGGGTATAGTGAATCCAGTTATTCCGAGAGCTTCATTCCTGATTCTGTAAGGGAAGATAGAATCCCTCTCGCTATCGGGCAGCATACCGAAAAGCTCAGCACTGGATATATAAAAGATATTCAGGTTATAGCCTTCCTTATCCAGAAGCGGAAGTACTTTGGTTATAAATTCTATAGTAACGCCGCTTTCCTGCAGGATTATCGAACCGTCGAGCTTCGATTTCAGATCGGCTTTACGAAGTGCATACACACCCTTTACAGCATCAACCGCGGGTGCGATCTTATACATATTCCTGTCAATGATTATCTCATTAGGTCTTGTAACGAACGGCGATAAAATTGCAGGACGCTTTTTCAACCCGGCAATAAGAAGGTTCCATATTTCACCGGGTTCCCATGGAGTTAAAGTGATGAGCACGCCCTCGGGGAAATTCTGCTGGATCAGCTGGAGGCACTGGGGATCCGCGTGTGTGGGACCGTCTTCGCCTGTCTTTAACCCGGCGTGTGCGTTAATTAGGATCCAGGTATTATAATGACCACCGTAATGCATCACTTTGTTCTGCTCTCCAATGCCGTGCAGTCTTGCAGCGGTATGTTCCATTGCAGAAATAAATGCGCCGTAGGACGAACTCACGCCAATATGTTTTCCGAAAGCGGATAGCCCTGCCATCATTCCGCCGATAGCATCTTCGCATATTCCGCCTATAGAGAGTATTCTGGATTCGGGATTATCAACCGAGTCAAAATATCCCTGCTTGAAATTTTCTCCAATCAGATTAACACTCGTAGAGCCAAGCAGGTCAGCCGCAACACCGAGGATTGCCCCGTTGGTGAGCTTGTTAATATATCCTAATGACGAACCTAGTACAGCACGCAGAGTTGTTGTCTGACCGGGAACGATATTGAGCTCTTTTGGGGTCACCGTTTCCGAGACATTATCGTCTTTATATAATAGTTCGAGAACGGGTGCATTAGTCCGTGGTTTTCTGTTCAATTCAGCCAGCCTCTGTTTTGAACTCAATATCCGTTCGGAGAAGAAGGAAAACGACTTGTCGGATTCAATCACATTTCTGAACGTCATTAATGTATCATAGAAATTTTGTTCAACATTAACGGCCGTATTTTCTTTTGTGAAACGCGGTATCTGCACGCCGAACGCATCTTCGAATTCCTTGCATGCATTATAAAATCCTTCGGAGCAGAACTTGTGTCCCGCACCATGCGAGGATTTACCCTCAATGCCGTACTTCCATCCCTTAATTGTCCTGTATATAATAGCGGTAGGCATCCTATTATCAAGACCTTCAGCAAAAAATTGAGCCGCAGCAATCTTGTCAAAATCCTTTCCGTCATCCACATATATCACATTGAAGTCATGGAGGTAGCAAAGCTCCGCCGGGTTCCACTGGACATAGTCGCCCTTCACTTCACCTTCACGGCAGACGTGGTTGCTGTCAATAGATGCCTGGTTAAAATCGACGTGCAGAAATACATTGTACAATCTCATGGCAGAAGCAGCAGCTAGTGCTTCAGCAACTCTTCCCGGGGTCATTCCGCCCTCACCTTCCACAACATGGAATTTCGGGGCTTTATCACCGTAGAAATCGAGAGCTCCTAGAGCAAGTCCGAACGCCGAGGGATCACCCACACCGCTTGCACCGGTAGCAGTTTTGATGAACGGAATTGCGGGGGTCGGATGGCCATCGAGAGCTTTTGACTTAAACTTTGTGAATATAGGCAATGTGTTGGTCGGATTCTTCCTGAAGCCAAGCAGGTCTTCAAAACGCATTTGAAGCTCTCCCCCGGGTAATAATTCGGGGTTAAAAACTCTCACCAGTTCATTTCGGAGAGCCCACATCGTATATAGACCGAGGGCTTTATGTCCCGCGGCCGCGGCATATACTATCATATCAGCGCTGTCGGAGTGCGGATCTGAAATATTATATTCCGCAATATTATATACAAGTGATTCGACAAATCTTCCGGATGATATCGAACCGCCCGGGTGTCCGCTTGTGGGAACATAATTATACATTACTGCACACATTGTGCGGTAGATTAAATCAAGCTTTTCGAAAAGTGCTTTTTCCTTTTCGCTCAAAGGTGAACCGCTTTTTAATATATCGTTAACGTCATAATATTTTCCTCTGCGGTGGTCAAAACCCAGAGTTCTCGGTTTCACATCCGTATAGTTCAGCTCGGTTAATGTAGTTTGCATTAAAGTAAATGGTAAAGTTGATAAAACTGTATTAAAATTGTAAATAATAGGGTTGGGTGGCGTAATTATTTTATAAAAAAAAATTTATTAATTATCTCAACTTGCCCAGTCCTTAGTCCACTCCATGCTAAAGACTGTGTGTTATGAAGATTTAACTTTTCTTATCCCCGAAGTAATCCACAAAATCTCCGAACCTTGTCGGAGCAAGCTCGCTCAATGCTATTTTCCCCTGCTCATCATTCGGCGGGACACCGTGCCATTTGTAGTTATCCTCCATGAAGGATACCCCCTTGCCCATTAATGTATGTGCCAGTATCACGGATGGTGTACCCCTGACCTCTTTTGCCTTATCGATGCCGGATATTATCTCACTCATATCATTTCCGTTTATATCGAACACTTCGAAATTGAATGAACGCCACTTATCCGTCAGCGGTTCAAGATTCATTACCTTAGATGTCCTGTTATCAATCTGTGCATCATTCCTATCGACGATAACCGTCAGGTTATCGACCTTATGATGCTGCGCCGTCATTACTGCTTCCCATATCTGTCCTTCATCCAGCTCACCGTCACCGCATATACAAAATACATGATTCGGTTTTTTATCCAGACGCAAACCCAATGCTGTTCCTACGGCTATTGAAAGACCCTGTCCCAGAGCACCTGACGCTATTTCAACTCCCGGAAGCCCGTGCGTCTTTAACGGGGCAGGATGACCCTGCAGGCGTCCGTTGATCTTACGAAGAGTTTTCAATTCTTCAAGAGAGAAATAACCTCTGCGCGCCAGAGCTGCATACCAGACAGGGGCAATGTGTCCAATGGAGATGAAAAGATAGTCTCTTTTCTCATTATAGGGATCCTCGGGAAAAATATTAAGCTTATTAAAATATAAAGCGGTCATCACATCAGCCATACCAAGCGGTCCTCCTGAGTGTCCCGATTTAGAGATAAGGAGCATATTAATAATATCTCTCCGTATCTGCCGTGCCATTTCGTTAAGATCCGGTATATCAGTAAAAACAGGACTTTTTTCCTTTGAATACACGATATATTATCTATTAATTAATACTCTTAGCCTCCGTAGGCATTAATTTCAAAATTACCATCCAGTGCTTGGACAAAATAAATACAGCGATCAGCAGTGTATAAAGTATAAAATATCCGTAATAGTTCGCACTCAAAGAAGGATAAGTAAAAGAAACATAAAACTTGTTTATTACCAGGGCAATAAACGGCAGTAAGATCGTTGCACAGAAGTTTGAAAAGAGCACGCCTCTTTTAAGCAGAATAAAGATTCCCCAGACCAGGCACCATGTAATTAGTAGCGGGTAATTAACCACAGCGAAAATACCCGCTGCGGTAGCAAGTCCCCTGCCACCTTTAAATTTAAGCCAAATAGAGTAATTATGACCGATCACAATAAAAAGACTGGAGATGTAAAGAGTAAATACATTTAAATGCATATAATGAGCCATATAGAAAACAGGAAGAAATCCTTTCAAAAAATCAAGAACCAGAACAATTAATGTTAGCTTTTTAGAATGTGATACTTTAAAGGTATTGACGGTTCCGACATTACCCGAACCTTCCTTCGTGATATCTTTCCCGCATCTTGTTCTTACCGCGAGATATCCTATGGGAATGGAACCGATCAGGTAACAAACAATAACACTAAGAATTAAATTGAAATCGAAAGAAAACAAATTTATTTAATATTTAAAATCTGATTAAAACTGGTCGAGGAACCGGACATCATTCTGGTAAAACATCCGGATATCACTAATTCCATATTTCATCATCGCAATTCGTTCTATGCCCAGTCCAAAAGCATATCCCGAATATATCTCCGGGTCATAGCCCACAGCATTGAAAACGTTTGGATCAACCATCCCGCACCCGCCGAGTTCTATCCATCCGGAATTCTTACAGGTCCTGCACCCTTTCCCCTTACAGATAAAACAGCTGATATCAAGCTCTGCTGATGGTTCCGTAAAAGGGAAAAAACTCGGCCTGAATCTTGTTTTAGATTCTGCTCCGAAATATTTTTTTACATAATAGCTCAGAACACCCTTCAGGTCACGCATAGAAACATTTTTATCCACATACAACCCTTCAACCTGGTAAAATGTAAAGTAATTTTTCATGGTGACCGTCTCATTCCTGTACGCTTTACCCGGTGCTATTATCCTTATCGGCGGTTTATTTGCAAGCATGGTCCTGATCTGGATAGGTGATGTATGTGTCCTGAGAAGATATTTTTTTGTATCATCAAATTTATTGATGATATAAAAAGTATCCTGTATGTCTCTTACAGGATGGTATTCCGGTGTATTGAGCGCGTCAAAATTGTAAAATTCATCTTCTATCTCGGGACCTTCAGCGATCGAAAAACCTATTTTCTGGAATATACTGATGAAATCATTAAGTGTCTGGATGAGGATATGTTCCCTGCCAACCGAAAATGTTCTTCCCGGAATTGAGAGGTCCAGCTCTTCTTTGACCTTTTTAACCGAAGTTTCCAGTTTGAGTTTTTCTCCGTCGTATTTAGTCTCGGCAAGCTTTTTAACTTCGTTCAGGCGTTTGCCTATCAATGGTTTTTCCGATTTCTCAACACTTTTCAGATCATCGAATAATGAAGAGAGTCCGCTCTTACGTGATAAAAAGCTCAATCTGAATTTTTCGAGGTCCTCATTATTTCCGATCGAAAAAGACCTGATCTCATTTTCTATTTCATCTATTTTTGCGAGCATGATGCGACCCGTAAATTAACGGACAGCGAATTTAACGAGCTCTTTAAACGCTTCTGGATTATCATAAGCAAGCTCCGCCAGAACTTTTCTATTGATGTCTACATTCTTTTTATGAAGAGCACCCATAAGCTTGGAGTAGGTGGTGTCATTAAGCCTTGCAGCGGCGTTTATCCTGACATTCCACAGGCTGCGGAAAATCGTTTTTTTCTGTTTCCTGTTGGCATAAGCGTGCTGTCCTGCCTTTTCTACACTGTACTTGGCAACTGTGATCAGCTTACCCCTTGCACCCCAATAGCCTTTAGCTTTTTTCAGAATTCTTTTTCTGCGTTTTCTTGAAGCAACTGCATTAACTGAACGCGGCATAATTCATATCTCCTGTTATATGATTAATAAATTAATTTCGAATTACATTAAGACACAAGCATTCGTGCCACTCTTTTGGCATCTGCATCGGATACGATACTGGAGTGTCTTAAGTGTCTTTTCCTCTTGGTTGTTTTTTTTGTGAGAATATGGCTCTTATAAGCATTCGCACGTTTAATTTTTCCTGTACCGGTTTTCTTGAATGTCTTCGAAGCACCCCGGTTAGATTTCATCTTTGGCATTATTTACCCCGTCGATATTTGATTTGATTTTACTTCCGCTTCTGCGGTTTGTTTCTTTAAATTTTTCAGGTACTGCTCTATTTTCTTTTTATCTGGGATGAGCAAGGTTGTCATATGTCTGCCTTCAAGCTTCGGCGGTTGTTCGATCTTCCCGACCTCGGTCAGCTTTTCGACAATATCATCGAGCAGCTTTCTTCCGATCTCCTGATGAACCATCATCCTCCCGATAAATATAATGGTAGCTTTCACTTTATACCCGTCTATCAAAAACTCTTTGAGATGGCGTGATTTGAACTCAAGGTCATGAGTATCGGTATTGGGATGGAACCTTATTTCTTTTACCTGTGAAGATGTTTTACTCTTCTTTTGTTCTTTTTCCTTCTTTTGTTTCTCGTAATTAAATTTTCCGAAATCTCCTATTTTGCAAACCGGGGGTTTCGAATTAGGTGCCACTTCAATAAGGTCGTATCCCCGATCCCTGGCTATTTTTAATGCCTGGTTTATGTCCATGACACCGAGCTGGTTGCCTTTCTCATCTATCACCCGGACCTCACGGACCCTAATATCTTCATTTATTCTGGTTTTGCTTCTTGAATCCTTAATAGTTTTCTCCTTTTTTATTTTTTTGAATAAGGTTTATTTTCTTTTTCAAATGATCTCATGAAAACATCGAGATCAAAGCTGCCCAAATCCCCTTTTTTATGGGCGCGAACGGATATAGTACCGTTAGTTCTCTCTTTATCTCCAAGTATTATCATATAAGGTACTTTTTTATTTTCCCATTCTCTTATTTTATATCCTACCTTCTCGCTTCTGAGATCTATCTCACATCTGATCCCGCCTGCTTTAAACTTTTCAAATACGGTCTTTGAATAGTCGTTCTGGTTTTCGGAGATAGGCATCACGACCATCTGAATAGGGGTGATCCATATCGGTAAATTTCCCGCATGATGTTCGATCAGAATTCCCAAAAATCTCTCAAAGCTGCCGAATATCGCCCTGTGTATCATCACAGGTCTGTGCTTTATTCCGTCATGACCGTCATAGGTGAGATCGAATCTCTCCGGCATCTGGAAATCCAGCTGTATCGTTGCCATTTGCCAGTTTCTGTTCAAAGCATCCTTGATGAAAATATCTATCTTTGGTCCGTAAAATGCACCCTCCTGCGGATGAACCTTATATTTCAAACTGTTATCAATCAAAGATTGCTCAAGAGCTTTTTCTGCTGCATTCCATGTTTCGACTGTACCCATAGCTTTATCAGGACGGGTGGATAAGAAGAAACTTGGTTCAAAACCGAAATCAAAATAAAATGCTTTTACTAATCCCAGTACCCCGGTTATCTCAGCCAGTATCTGGTCTGCAGTGCAAAAAATATGGGCATCATCCATGGTAATCTGGCGAACGCGGAACATACCGCCCAATGCACCGCTCAGTTCATTCCGGTGAAGCCTGCCGATCTCACTCAATCTCAGCGGGAGGTCCTTATAACTTCTTAACCTTGACGAATACACAATAGTTGCTTCCGGGCAATTCATGGGTTTGAGGTAGAAATTTTCGAATTCCCCGCCCAATCTGAACATATCTTCGGAATAATGTTCAAGGTGCCCCGATGTCCTGAAAACGTTATCTCTAACAACAATGGGTGTATTTATTTCCTGGTAACCGCTTTTATCATGTATCTCACGCCAGTACTGTTCGAGTATCCGGAAAATTATCATTCCGTTAGGAAGCCAGAACGGAGCTCCGGGTGATGCTTCATTGAAGAAGAAAAGCTCGAGTTCTTTGCCTAATTTCCTATGGTCACGTTTTTTGGCTTCTTCCAGAAGAGCGATAAAATCATCCAGCTCCTTCTTCTTTGGGAATGAAACTCCGTAAATCCTCTGAAGCTGTTTCTTTTTAGAATCACCCCTCCAGTAGGAGCCGGAAACACTCAACAGTTTAACGAATTTTACTTTAGCAGTTGAAGGAAGATGCGGACCGCGGCACAGATCCGTAAAATTACCCTGATGGTAGAGTGAAACAACATCCTCATTTTTAGCAATATCTTCGAGGATCTCAACTTTATATGGATCGACCCTTTTGGTTTTAAAAAACTTTATAGCATCTTCTCTCTTCAATTCTTCACGCACCGGTTTCAGGTCTCTTTGTGAGATCTCGATCATTCTATTTTCGATCTTCTGCAAATCCTCATCGGTGAATTTATGCTCCGAATCCACGTCATAATAGAAGCCGCTGTCTACAGCGGGTCCAACACCGAACTTTGCTCCCGGAAATAATTCTTCGATAGCCTGTGCCATCATATGGCTGGTCGAATGCCAGTAGACCTTTTTACCCTCTTCATCAGTGAATTTATAGAATTTTATCAGGGCATCGTCATCGAGAGGCTGGACAAGGTCAATGAGTTTACCGTTGGTTTCGGCTACAAGAACAGCATCTGCGAAAGAAGGGCTGATGGATTTTGCGATTTCGATAGAGGTTATACCTTTAGGGTATTTTTTTACGTCCCCGTCAGGAAAAGTAATATTTATTTCTCCGTTTTTTTCCAATCTATTATCTTATTTCGTAATACCTTTTAATTAAATCTATCTCAGTTTGTAATAAACCCCGGTTCACTGAAGAATTTATATAATCGTCATACAGATACTGGTTATCCAGGTTGAAATCGTTATCTCTAAGGTTATCTTCGAAATAACTCAGGGCTCCTCTCTCATCTGAATTCATGAAGTCACTGGTTGTGGAAGCAGTATCGGATTTTACCCTTACACCGGCTTTAAGAAGGTACAGAAGGTTATCAAATTGTTTAACAACCTGATCGTTCATATAAACATCTGCGTTTCTCCCCATAACCAGATCATCTTTAATAATAAAATCTGCTTTTGCTAGATTTCCCTCACGCTTGTTTTCAGGTATGATCTGCAAAGCCGTCAGATCGTTAAATACTCCCCTAATTTTGTTATAATAAGGCTGAGTCTGAACAATCCTGACGTCGGGGATCTTAGTAAAAGTCATGTTCCACTGATCCGGAGCTTTTAATGATACCTTATTTTCGAGTGGCCTCTTACCCTGCACAAGAATGTTTGTCCCTATGACTTTTTTGGGGTCCTGTGGAGCAATTAAATTCATTTCAGCGGGATTGCCGAGATAGAAAATATCAGGTCTCTTGGAAATATTCTGAACCAGAACTTCAGCAGTTGTGAATAATCCGCTGTAATTAGGTCTGTTCACATCCTGCGAATTCGCGAGGTACTTGTAAGTCAGGTCCATCAAATTGAACATAGTCGAACTCGTATAACAAAATCCAGTACTTAATTGATTCATCAAAACCTGGTCGCCTTCATTCAAATTTGAATATCCCTCGGCTTTTATTGTTATAGATACAGGACTGTTTGGTAAATTCACAATTGCCGGAACCAATATTGTATTATTCCTTCGGACCGAAAAATTAATACTCCAAAATACGTCATCATAATTCTTAACAGAATTTACGGCGAGGTCGTCTCTATACAGAAATTTATCAATTTTCTCATTACCGGCCAAAATCGTGATGATAATGACAAAGGAATGGTCTGCAAACTCATCATCATTTGTATTTAGTACCAGATCGTTAATGGTAATTGAGAAAGGATCATACTGACTGATTATGTCCTTTTGAGAATATACCTGTGAATATGAAACTGAGGTCAGGAAAGCAAATAATATTATAATTATTGATACCTGTGTTCTGCGTTTCATGGCTTTTTAATTTTAATTTATAAAAACGAAATATAAATATTTAACAAAATTCGTGGGCGATATAGGAGTTGAACCTATGACCTCCACGATGTCAACGTGGCGCGCTAACCAGCTGCGCCAATCGCCCAAAGACTGCAATTTATTTGCAGACCTCAAATTTAGTAAGATTTTCGTATAATTTCAAGGATTTAAAAGATTTAGGGCTGGTGGAAGTGTAATAATACAATTTTGAAAAGGACAAGCGGCTGCATACGTTTCTTAAAAACTCCTCGGTGATCCGGTTACTTTATACCTACATTCTTGAATATATAATCCACGTTTTTCATCCCTTTTTTGGGATCAAATATGTTCTCTATCTCTTTCGGAGATATTTTTACAGAAATTCTCTTATCATTTAGCAGCAATTCTTTAAAATCCCTATGAGAATTCCACGAATTCATTGCATTTTCCTGGATAATAGCATAAGCTTCTTCCCTTGATATACCTTTTTCGATCAGCTTTAGCAGAGCCCTCTGGGAGTAGATCAAACCATGGGTAATATTAAGATTTTTCTTGATGTTTACCTCGTTCACCACGAGCCCATCTAATACACTATACATCTTTACAAGCATATAGTATAATAGCATCGTGCTGTCGGGTATGATCATTCTTTCAACCGACGAATGCGAAATGTCCCGTTCATGCCAGAGATTGATATTTTCCATTCCCGCGAGAGAATTACCCCTTAACACCCGGGCTAATCCCGCTATCCGTTCGCAAATGATGGGGTTTTTCTTATGCGGCATTGCCGAAGAGCCCTTCTGTCCTTTAGTGAACGGTTCTTCAAGTTCCTGTACTTCCGTTTTTTGAAGGTGTCTTATCTCAGTAGCAAACTTCTCCAGTGAACTTCCCGTAACGGCAAGGGTATTGAGGTATTCCGCATGCCTGTCCCTCTGAAGGATCTGAGTCGAAATACGAGCCGGCTGCAGACCTAATTTTTCGCACACATATTTTTCCACGAACGGATCCAGATGCTCGTATGTTCCGACTGCGCCTGAAATTTTCCCAACCGAAATAGTTCTGATGGCTGTACTCAATCTCTCAATATTTCTTTTTATTTCTTCATACCACAGAGCAAACTTCAGTCCCAGTGTGATGGTTTCTGCGTGAACCCCGTGCGTTCTGCCAACCATCGGAAGGTATTTATACTTTTTCGCTTTCTTCGCGAGGAGTTCCTTTAAAGATATGAGCTTTTTCAGTATGAGTTCTCCGGTTTCTTTCATTTGCACCGATAAAGCCGTATCGAGCACATCGGAACTCGTCATACCGTAATGGATGAACCTTGAGTCCTTCCCCACATATTCGCCCACATTGGTCAGGAAAGCGATGACATCGTGCTTGACTGTTTCTTCTATATCATTTATTCGCTTGATGTCGAACTTCGCTTTGCTCTTTATCATCTTGAGCGATGAAGGCGGGATAATTCCCAACTTTGAATTTGCCTCACAGGCAAATATTTCGATCCTGAGCCAGATAGAGAATTTATTCTCATCTGACCAGATCTTCTTAATTTCGGGGAGTGAGTATCGTTCTATCATAACGATACAATTTAAGAAATGTAAATATTTATTATAAGGTAATTTTACGTAAACCCGGGAATTACTAAGTCATTCCTGCCCAATATCAATGCGCAGTCGGGATAACATTTAATATATTTTCACTTGCCGGCTTTTTCGATGTTTATCGGGTATTTTTCTCTATTCACCTCCACGAGCGAATCATTCTCGATATCATAACTGGTGAAGTACCAGTTGCTCTGGTCCCTGTTTGTTACATAAGCCAATCCATCCTTTACCATGAAAGCTACTTCTATATACAGATCATATATCTTGAAATTTTTCTTATCAACCAGTGTGTAGGTGGTATCCCCGATGTTTTCGAAGAAATATACGTCAACAGTACCGGGAGGGGTAACATTCTTTTCTTTGATCCCGAGTATTACATCGTTCAATCCGTGACTGGAATAATCACCATAAGCATAAGCGGTAACCCTTATATCCCACGGAAGCTGGTAGCTCAGCTCATCGAGCTGTGTATCGGTAAGGGTTTCAGACATCATGCCCATGAACTCCTCAAAGTCCATGTCGTCCTGTGCTTTCACAACCCTCATCGGGTTTAAAATACAAAATGAAATTGCGAAGATGAGTAAGAAATATTTTGCTTTCATATTAGTATATAGATAAATTCAATATTAATTGTTAACCTGAGCGGAGAGGGAGGGATTCGAACCCTCGATGGTGTAAACACCATAACGGTTTTCGAGACCGCCCGATTCAACCGCTCTCGCACCTCTCCCCTCTCTGCCTTCAGAACATATTTGAATACAGGCAAAGTTAACTATATTATTTATATATGTCAAGCAAAAATTTCTTAAAGTTCTACTTTAGAAGCGTTTATGCCGGTTTTACAAAGTTAATCTTTGGAACCCTATATCTCCAAAGAACAAGAAATAATGCTAAAATAGATGCGATTTTAACAATATAAATTAATAAAACTGAAATATTATTAATATGCAGAAATCCGGGCAAATAAAGATTAAAGAAATAAAGCAGAAGCGTAAAAACCCACAGAGAAATTATTTTTCTCCACTCATACGAGATGAAATAAATTCTCTGAGAATAATAATACAGCACCAGGAACATTATTAAATATGAAAGTAACGTAGCTGCTGCCGCACCGATTATAGAGTAAGGCGGAATCAATACTATGTTCAATACAATATTTGATACGAATGCGATTCCCGATGAAATGATAAGATACTTTATTTTATTTTCGAAATATGAAGCTATGTTAAGGTTCGTATACAAGCCGAAAAGAAAATATGCGCCAAGCACATAAGGCAGAATTACTATTCCGCTCCAGTATCTTTGATCAAGTACAGCAAAGCTTCCGAACCTTATCCTGATAATGTCACCGGCGAAGATGGAGACCGCTAGAAATACAGCCATTCCTCCGTAACAGAAATACGAAAATACTTTTGAAAAAACGATCTTGTTATTCTCCTCATCTTTCATGTTAAGGAAAAAAGGCATCCAGGCAGTGCGGAAACCGGAGATCAATAAGTTCATTACCATACCTATCGTATAACATGCAGAATATATACCCACTTCATCATTCCCTTTCATATGACCCAAGAAAAACCGGTCTAAAAGATCGAGTGATATGAGGAATAATCCGTAAAATAAAAAACTGAAAGCAAAATTGACCAGAGATCTAACTTTATCTATATATATCCTGAACACAAAATATTTTCTGCAAAATGAAAATGATAACGCGAACAGTACTGCATAGTAAATAATGAACGAATACAGGATCGATTCTATACCCATCTTTAATATTACAATGAAGAAAAGATTGAGTATGAAATTTACTATAACGCTGATGATATTTATCGTTGTATAAAGCCTGGAAAGCTGTAATCCATTCAGAAGGATCATAGGGAACCGGGAAATCGGATCGATTATAAGAAGGAGAGCCAGTATCCGTATCAAATAATAATCATCCTGATTGCCGGTCAGCAGTTTGGCATCAAATTCTGAAGTTAAGAATATTATGAGACTGAATATCAACGATGTAATGAAGATCAGGATCAATGCCGAGCTGAATATCTTTTTCCTTTCTTCGAACTCTCCGGCCTCAATAAAAAATTTCTGGAACGAGGTTTCCATGCCGAACAGGTAAAATACTGCAGCAAAGAACCAGAGAGATCTTACCAGGGAGTATACACCGAACTGTTCCGGTGAAAAATAGTGTGTATAGACAGGGAGCAGAAGAAATGGAAGCAATCTCGTTACCACATTTCCCGCACTGTATACAAGCGAGTCCTTGAATAATCTTTTTATCGGGGTTTGAGCCAATTGAATATTTAAATTACAGCATAAATCAAGCAAATTTACAATTTTAATTGGAATTATAAAACTTTGATATTCGTCCTAAGACCCGGTACTGCAGGATTAATTTGATAAATAAAAAACCTGTCAGGTCTTGGGTGACCCGACAGGTCCGTGTATTGTTCAGAAACCTGCCTAGGGGGAAGACTGGCAGGGAAGAATAAAATCTATAATTCCTTACTTCACAAGTATCATCTTATGGGTTTCGGTAAAATTACCAGCTTCGATCTTGTAGAAATAGACCCCTGAAGCTAATCCTGAACCACTTATGATAATCGAATAATATCCTGCTTTTTTGAATTCATTTACGGGAACCATTACTTCTCTTCCGAGTATATCATAGACTGTCATCTTTACATTAGTACTCTTTGCAATATCATACTTAATGGTCGTAACCGGGTTAAACGGGTTCGGGTAGTTCTGATGTAACGCGAATCTCTCCGGAATGTTAGATTCCGTCGGGCTGCTTACACTTACTACCGTCTGGTCATTGAACTGAATACCCCAGCCGACCAATCGTCCGTCATCTGATGCAGGAAAGATATCAGTGATGAGCAGTTTCCACCAGCCTGTCGAGGTCTGCCCATTAAAAATAGCGAGGTTGTTAACGGGTTTTATTCTCGGGCTGAAAGGTGCCAGTACTGTCCCACCTATCGTGCTATCTGCCTGGTCATCAAAAACAGTTATCATATGCATCCCCACATTTGATCCCGCACCCGGAGTGAGTATGCGGGTAGTAGTATTTGCCGGATTCCTTAAGCTGACACTGATATCATTCGCATATGTATGAGTGATACCGACGAATACATTAATATCACTTATCGTTAGACCTTGCGGCATGTATATGGAATCAATAATAGATGTTGGAGAAGCGCCGAATGTCAGGTCAGAGAACTTCACCCGGTATCCATTAGCAAAACTTCCTGCATCCCATCTATCGAGTGGGGTAGGGAATTCAGTGCCATTGTTATATACCTGTGTGAACCTTATCCCGCCAACAGTTCCTGTGAATACACCGGGATTTGCACCGTCATCATAATCTTTGAGCGTACCTTCAAAACTGAATACAGCTGTGTTTCCCGATGGATTAGGATCATTTGTAGCATCAATTGAAGTGAACATTCCTTTAATCACCTGGTCCTGAGTTTTTGCATAATCTGATATTCTTACTTCATCGATCATACCGCTATAAGTGACCTGGCTTGGTCCTCCACCTATTGCCATATCACTGGAAGAGGCCGTTAAGGTACCTTGAGATTGAGTTCCAGAGGCTGTCTGCGCACCATTCATGTAATAAGCAAATGCACCTGAGGAGGCAACATAAGTAAACGCAAGATGTGTCCATTTACCTGTGGGTATAATACCCCCCAGGACATTTGGTGTACCTACAAAGGTCCCGTTAATCAAGACCCCAAAAGTGTTGTTGCTATAGGTTTTTATTAATCTGTAAGGGTACCCTGACGAACCTTTCCCGATGATAACCTGTATAGCGGTGTTAGTTGTATAAACCCAGCATTCAAGAGTTATAGCATTTATCGGGTTCACAAGTGTCGAAGTAGGTATGGAGACGCATGTACCGGTAGCTGCTCCTGTACACATAAGCCCGGTGTTGAATGCTAGGTAACCCTGCGGAGTATTCCCGGTAGCTACAAAAGTCGCCGCGCCATTCATGTGAGCGGTGTAACCGCTTATCTCTTCGATGCCGGAACCGGCAGTGATGGAGTTACCGCGCCATGCTCCAACGAGACCCGCATAAGGTCCGGTGGCATCACCATTACCCAATGGCATGCGCATGGTTGACTGGATATCGGATTGAACGCGTTCGACGTTCCAGACTCGTATCTCATCCATCAGACCTGCATAGGGGCTATTAAACCCAGCTGCAAATCGGAGAGAGTCGGTGTCAGCCGCAGGTGCTGCGCCGGATACTGTTATTGTACCGTCGGCAACACCATTGACATAAACAGTGAAGACACCTGAAGTTGAGTTATATGTTGCCGCAATGTGTGACCATGCCCCATTGGGAATTACCGTAGTCCCTGTGAGACGTGTTGATGAGTTGGTTCTTATGGAAACCTTCCCTGTACTGAGGTACATTGTATAGCCGCTTGCTGCCGAGCCTAATCTTTTTTGAATAATTATCTGATATGAAGGCGAAGCAACATTGGTGGGCATTACCCAGCACTCGACAGTGAAACTGCCGGTAATGCTTAAATTTGTACCTGGATCTGTAGCCGCATAAGTTCCTGTGGCTCCTGAAAAACTATATGCACGGTTGTAATAATACTGTGCATTAGTTGACTGGATAACGATAAATAAGAGGGGGAGTAAAAGGTAGAATAGTTTGTTCATTTGAACCTCCTTAGTTATTAAATTCCAAAAAAAGGAAAAACAATAATAGTAAAACGAGGATAACAAAACTTGTTTATTATAATGATTTTTTGAAAGATACAATAGCCTAAAATCAGTGATAATATTTATTTTTCAGCAATAAATTTAAAATTAACAGTACTAATAAATAAAAAAACCTGCCGATTTTTTCAAACTGGCAGGTTCATAGCAGTAATTTGATATCAATTATTTCACAAGTGTCATTTTCTTAACATCCCTGAAGTCACCTGCCTCAAGCCTGTAGAAATATACACCGCTTGATAATTCTGAGGCATAGAACTCTACACTATATGAACCGGGTGTCTTAAACTCGTTAACCAATACATATAGCTCACGACCCAGTACATCGAATACAGTGATCTTCACATTCCCGGCTTTCGGCAGCTGATACATTATCTTTGTAGCCGGATTGAATGGGTTCGGGTAGTTCTGCTCTAGCAAGTAAACTGCAGGAATAGTATTTCTCGTGTGCGGTACACCCACTAAATTCCGTATATTTACACCGAAATTTATTATCTGACCATCCTGTCCGGCGTAATGGACGGGGCATCCTGTGCCCGGGATACCGAAATTTCTCGTGTACGGAGTACCCGAAGATTGAAGGACCATCATACTGGTACTCGATGCATGGCATTGCTGAACATCTATAATCAAAGCTTTTGACGTATCAAAAGCAAAGAGAGTGTCTAACGGTATCATGAGCCATCCATTATTGGTAGAAGAGAAAGTCACTGAGGATCTGTAATAAACCGTATCCATATTTGCAGTGTACCATGATGCAGGCAGAGTTGATAATGAAGCCTGACCTAATTTGACAGTCAATTGTGTGAAAGTTGAAGGTGCCCAATCTCCCATCAAGAAATATATTGCGTTAATATAACCCGGCGGAGGCGGGCTGGGTTTATTAAGCGTTCCGGCAGTGATGAGCCAGTTAACCCTCTGACCGCCTGTCTGCCCGAAGGGATAAGTATTATTATTCGTTCCGTCATTATAGTTATAATAGGGAGGTGTCTGAGGAATTAACGGGGCAATATCAATACCGAAATTAACAGCATTTGAATCCTGTCCGCCATAAGCAGGGTAAGGGAAATAAAATGTTCTTTTGATACCGGTATACGCATGCTGACATACTAATAAGGGAGGATTTGAAGCTCCGCCTTGTGACACATCCACGATGAGGCTTTGAGAAGAATCATACACGAACGGATAGTCCAGTGTAATGCCCATCCAATGTTCAGTGGAAGACGCAAGGTTTACATATGATCTGTAATAAACGGTATCAAGCGGACCTGTATAGAGAACACCCGCAGGCAGGTTCACGATCGCTGATTGACCTAACTTTACAGTCAGGTTCCAAAAATTTGCATTACCCGTTGTAAACATATAGAAGTAGACCCTGGTAATGACACCTGACCTGACAGGTGCGGGCTTGTTAAGATTATCCGGGGTATAAAGCCATTGTACTCCTTCGCCGGTCATAACACCGAAGGGAAAATAATTAGCCTGCTCAAGAATTTGATAGTTATAATACTGGGGTATCTGTGCGAGCGCTAGCTTACCATTAAGAACAAGAATAACTATCAAAATTACAACTGTAAGCAAGAATTTAATCCTTTTCATAATGTTAATTATTAAAGGTTTGAAAAAAACTTTTTCATTATTTTTGATTTATTATTTCACCAGAATCATTTTCTTTACATCTCTGAAATCACCCGCTTCGATCCTGTAAAAATATACACCGCTTGATAATTCTGAAGCATCGAAATCTACACTATAAGAACCCGGTTTCTTAAACTCGTTAACCAATACATATAGCTCACGCCCCAGTACATCGAATACTGTTATCTTCACATTCCCGGCTTTCGGTATGCTGTAAGAGATGGTCGTAGCAGGATTGAACGGGTTCGGATAGTTTTGTTCAAGCGAGTAAACTTTTGGTGCATTATTTCTAATTTGAGGAATACCGATTATAATAGCTATATCCACACCAAAATTAGCAGCAATAGAATCTTGACCCCTATAAGCATAAGGAGTATAATCATAATATGTCCTTTTGATACCGGTATATGTATGTTGACAGACCCACAGCAGGTCGTTAGTAGCTCCGCATTGTGACACATCTACGATTAAGCTTTTAGAAGAATCAAACACGAACGGGTGATCCAGTGTTATACCCATCCAGTGATTGGTGGAAGATACAAGGTTTACGTATGATCTAAAATATACGGTGTCAAGCGAACCTGTATAAAGAACACCCGTAGGTAAGTTCACAATCGAAGATTGACCTAATTTGACGGTAAGGTTCCAAAACCCGGTGTAAGCGCTCGTGTTTTCCATATAAAAGTAAACTGTTGTAATGGCGCCTGACCTAACAAGTCCGGGTTGATTGAGATTACCCGCGGTAAAAAGCCATTGTACACCTTTGCCGGTCGTAACACCAAAGGGAAAGGAGTTATTATGCTCAAGAATTTGATAGTTATAATACTGGGGTGTCTGAGCAAGAACCAGATTTCCATTAAGAACAATGACAACAATCAAAATTAAAGTTGAAAGAATGAATTTACTCTTTTTCATAATTTTAATTATTACAAACTTGAACAAACATTCTACAATAATTTGATTGATTATTTCACCAGAATCATTTTCTTTACATCTCTGAAATCACCCGCTTCGATCCTGTAAAAATATACACCCGAAGCAAGAGATAATGCATCGAGTTGCATTGAATAGTAACCGGCTTTTTTGAACTCGTTCACAGGAATCATTATCTCTCTTCCCAGTATGTCATATACGGTTATTTTCACATTGACGCTCTTAGCAATATCATATTTAATTGCAGTAATCGGGTTGAAAGGGTTCGGATAGTTTTGATGCAAAGCGAATTTCTCCGGTATGTTAGATTCAGATTGTTTGTTTATACCGATCAATGTCTGGTTATTGAATTGAATTCCCCATGCCTCAAAATTTCCGCCGGATGAAGCTGGCCGAATATCTGTGACAATAAGTTTCCACCATCCGAAAGTGTTCTGGGTGTTGAATGCCGAAAAACTGTTTACGGGTTTCACCCTCGGGCTCCAGGGTGCAAGGGCATTAACTCCGATCGTACTATCTGCCTGGTCATCAAATATTGTGAAAAGGTGCAGACCGGGATTTGTACCGGCACCCGGGTACAAAACAACGGTTGAAGAACCTTCGGGATTCGTAAGGCTGATATTGATATCGCCGGGATTGTTATCATGCAGAGCTGCGAACACATTGATATCGCTGATGGTCAGACTTTGAGGCATATAGATCGAATCAATACGTGTACTAATTACACCTCCAAAGTTCAGACCGACATAGTGTATTCTGTAGCCGGCGGCAAAATTCCCTGCATCCCATCTATCAAGAGGCGACGGGGTTTCACCAAAATTATCAAATACCTGTGTGAACCTTATTCCGTTTACCGTTCCTGAAAAGTAACCGGGATTTACAACACCGTCAGAAGCATTCAATGTTCCTTCAAAGCTGAATACCGCTGTATGTCCAGATGGATTAGGATCGTTGTTAGCATCGATCGAGGTAAACATACCCTTTATGATCTCTTCCTGTGTTTTTACATAATCCGAAATCCTTACCTCATCGAGCATACCATCTAATGACGGTTGGTAAGGTCCTCCGCCTATGGTCAGATCCGTAGTTAAGTTTAAAAGAGGTCCGATCGATTGATTTCCGGTTTTTGTGACTTCTCCATTCAAGTAATAAATATAATCACCTGTAGTCGAATTATAAGTGAATGCTAGGTGAGTCCATTTGTTGGTCGGTATATGTCCTCCATAAGTGGGCGCCCCCAGCAAATTTACACTATTTAGTGATACGGCAAATAAATTGAAAGATTGGTATTCTGTAGTTTGTAATAATCTATACGGAAAACCTGAATAGTAATCTCCTTTACTAAAAATAATCTGTGGAATCGTAGCCGGTACTGCAAATACCCAGCATTCTAATGTTATTGCCGTGGTAGGATTCAGAATTGGAGAATGAGGTATGGTAATGCAGGTACCCATATCAGCCCCTGAGCAAAGAATCCCGGTATTGAAAGCCATATAACCCTGTGGAGCAGTACCTGTAGCAACAAACGCTGCCGAACCATTCATGTGTGCCGTGTAACCGTTGATCTCTTCAAGTCCGGAACCGCCGGTTATTGTATTACCCCTCCATGCGCCCACGAGACCTGTATACGGTCCTGTAGTATCACCATTACCCAGCGGAATGTGTTTCCTTAGCTGTATTTGACCATATGTTAATGCGATGTTCCATACTCTGATCTCGTCCATAAGTCCTGCATACGGGCTGTTAAATCCGGATGCGAATCTTAATGAATCCGAATCTGCTGCCGGAGCGGCTCCCG
>JBEKSX010000064.1:0-17419 GCA_049516635.1 Ignavibacteria bacterium
ATTCTCGGCAGGGAGGTGCAGAGATTGGTCGACCAGAAACAAAATGCGGGTGAGTATGAGGTGGATTTTATGGGCAAGTTCTCTTCATCGGGTGTGTATTTTTACAGGATGACGGTGGAACCTTCGACAGGCTCAGGACAGGCTTTTGAAGAAACAAAGAAAATGATCTTGCTTAAATAGTGCCCACCAGAGGCGGGTCCGCCTGAGGGCGGAAAAAAGCGAGATGTGAAATAGTGAATTAAATAAAAAAACAAGTATTATGAAAAAACTCAATACACTTTCGCCTCTCCAAAGGAGTCCTTCCGGACAAGCGAACCCGCTTCAAGGGGGCAATACACGCGATACACTTTCGCTTCAAGCGAACCCGCTTCAGGCGGGCAGCACTCTCTTCTTTTACATCGCCATCCTCATTTTCCTCATCGGGTTTAACTTTACCGATACCCCGCCGCCGTTTGGCTGGTACCAGCAGTTTATGCCGAACTTGAATGGGATGCCAGTATCGGATATTTTCTTTTTAGATAGTTTGACGGGCTGGGCTGTAACAGGTACAAATAGTGGTCCCGGGCATATAAATTACATTTTGAAAACAACTAATAGTGGTGATAATTGGAATATTGTATTTAGTGATACAAGTTTTTTTAGCAGAGTAAAATTTATTAATTTTAACACAGGTTATTCAAGTGGTGGTTCGGGTGGTGGAACAGGCTATTTATATAAAACGACAAATGGAGGTATCAATTGGGTAAGGTATGTTTATGGAATAGCTGAATTGGAAGATATGTCAGTATTAAATAAAGACACATTATGGGTAGTTGATCATGATCCTCTTACCGGCGGTGTATTCCTAACAACAAACGGGGGAGCGAACTGGACACAGCAGGCAGCATTTGGTATTAATAATCCTTCACATATCTATATGTTTAACGCAAGAATTGGTTTTATAGATGGAGGTGGATTGAAGAAAACTACTGATGGAGGTACAACATGGGTTCCGATATCGGGTGGTGATTACTTCACGAAAATGTATCTAGTAGACAGCTTAACAGGTTGGAAATGTAATGGGTATATGAAAAAAACAACTAATGGCGGTTATAATTGGACAACACAAACATTGCCACAGGGAGGAATAATAATAACTTCAGAGATGAATAAGTTTTCGAATATAGGCAGGGATACTATATGGGGTGTTGGTGGATGGGTTTTTTATTCTGCAAATGGTAATAGAGGAATGATTTACCGGACCACAAACGGCGGAAATAATTGGCTATTTCAAGTACCCGATACATCAATTAATATCTCTGAATATTATCATAATAGCTTTATAGATAAACTTCATGGATGGGCTTATCCATATGTTAATAGAGGTGTTCACACGATAACTGGAGGAGATGCAGTTTGGTACACAGGCATAGTTCAGCAAAGTAAGGATGTGCCAAAGAGCTTCATCTTAAAACAAAACTATCCCAATCCCTTCAATCCCCGCACGGTGATACCATACAGCTTGAAGTCATCGGGATATGTGAGGATAATTGCTTACGATATTCTCGGCAGGGAAGTGCAGAGGATGGTTGACCAGAAACAAAGCGCGGGTGAGTATGAGGTTGATTTCATGGGCAAGTTTACCGCCACGGGTGTGTATTTTTACAGGATGACGGTGGATCCTTCGACAGGCTCAGGACAGGCTTTTATAGACACAAAGAAAATGATTTTGTTAAAATAAATTGAAACGACGGGTTAAAAGTATTATTTTATAATAATCTAATCTCAAAAGTTATGAAAAAACTTTCGCCTCTCCAAAGGAGTTCTTCCGGACAAGCGAACCCGCCTCAAGGGGGCAATACACGCGATACACTTTCGCCTCTCCGAAGGAGTCCTTCTGGACAAGCGAACCCGCTTCAGGCGGGCAGCACTCTTTTTTTCTATTTTGCTATCCTGATTTTCATCATCGGGTTTAACTTTACTGACAGCCCACCACCGTTTGGCTGGTACCAGCAGTTTATGCCGAACTTGAATGGGAGACCAATTTCTGATATTACTTTTATTGATAGCTTAACTGGTTGGGCAGTTACGCCATATATTGTAAATGATACTGCATATATAATTAAAACAATTAATGCAGGTGATAATTGGAATATAATATTTAGACAACCAACAAATACAGTTGGCGGGTTTAACAAAGTTCAATTTCTGAATCTTAGTACCGGCTATACTTGTGGAAACTTTTTATGGAAAACCACGGATGCAGGAATAAACTGGTTCAATGTAAACACATCCGGAATTGTTCCGGAGAACATGTATGTTTTGAATCAGGATACTATCTGGATAATAGATAGCGAACCTCTTACCGGTGGTGTCTTCCTCACAACAAACGGGGGAGCGAACTGGACACAACAATTGTGGTTAGGAGTTGATAACCCTGACCATATTTATATGTTTAACGCTAGGATAGGGTTTATAGCGAAAACAAATTCTTATACGAGAAAAACTACCAATGCAGGACAGAGCTGGTTTATTCTAACAAGCGGCTCAGGTGAAGGATTTTATGATATGTATTTTGCAGACAGCTTACTTGGATGGGGTGCATTTTATAATATGAGAAAAACTACTAATGGGGGAATAAATTGGATAGTCCAAACTTTACCTTCCGGCGGCGATATTTTGGTTTCATCAATGTATGAATTTTCTAATGTGAATCAGGATACAATTTGGGGTGTTGGAGGTGAGATATTACAAGGTAATATAAAAGGAATAATTTATAAGACTATTGATGGCGGTGACAATTGGTTGTTTCAAGTACCTCAAATTAATCCGAATATTCCACAATTTACTTATTATGATTTTACTAATAAGAATAATGGATGGGCTTATACGAATCTAACTAACAGAGGAGTGCATACAGTTACAGGAGGTGATACTGTTTGGTATACTGGTATTGTGCTGCAAAGTAAAGAAGTACCGAAGGATTTTGTTTTGAATCAAAATTACCCCAACCCTTTCAATCCCCGCACTGTAATACCATACAGTTTGAAATCAGCGGGATATGTGAAGATAATTGCGTACGATATACTCGGCAGGGAGGTGCAGAGGTTGGTTGACCAGAAACAAACAGCGGGTGAATATGAAGTTGATTTTATGGGAAAATTTACAGCAACAGGGGTTTATTTTTACAGGATGACGGTTGATGATAGATTAATAGACACAAAGAAAATGATTTTGTTGAAATAAATTGCAACGACGGGTTAAATTAGTTAATTTACGTTAATCTAATTCCAAAACTTATGAAAAAGCTATTTACTAATGAGAATTTTACTTCTGCAGTTTTCTATCTCGCCATCCTCATTTTCATCATCGGGTTTAACTTTACCGATACCCCGCCGCCGTTTGGCTGGTACCAGCAGTTTATGCCGAACTTGAATGGGATGCCAGTATCGGATATTTTCTTTTTAGATAGCTTAACAGGTTGGTCTGTGACAGGTACAAATAGTGGACCTGGTCATATTAATTATATATTGAAAACAACTAATGGAGGTGATAATTGGAATATTGTATTTACTGACACTAGTTTTTTCAGTAAAGTAAAATTTATTGATTCTAATACAGGTTATTCAAGCGGGGGTTCAGGAGGCGGAACGGGTTATCTATATAAATCAACAAATGGTGGTGTAAATTGGGTAAGGTATGTTTATGGAATAGCCGAATTGGAAGATATGTCAGTATTAAATAAAGATACATTATGGGTAGTTGATCATGATCCTCTTACCGGCGGTGTATTCCGTACAACAAACGGGGGAGCGAACTGGGTCCAGCAGTTAGCTTTAGGAATTTCTAATCCTGATCATATATACATGTTTAACGGGAGGATAGGTTTTATATCTAAAACAAATAGTTATTTAAGAAAAACTACCGATGGAGGACAAAGTTGGTTTGTAATATTAAATAATGAAGCTTTTTCGGATATGCATTTTATTGATAGCTTAGTTGGTTGGAAATCTGACAATGGTACAATGAAAAAAACAACGGACGGTGGACTAACCTGGATTAATCAACAATTTCCTGTGACATATGCAGTGGGGATAATAAAGTTTTCAAATGTAAATAATGATACTATATGGGGTGTAGGGGGGATTGTTGTTTATCCCAATAATCAAGGAAGAGGAATTATTTATAAAACAACAAATGGTGGCAATAACTGGGGTTATCAAATACCGGATACTAATATCCATGTCTTTGAGTATCTTCATAATAAATTTATTAATAAGTTAAATGGATGGGCATATAGTGGTTCAACAGGTGTACATACGGTAACAGGAGGAAATGATACAACTTATTCAGGAATAAAGAATATAAGTAGTCAAATACCTAAAGAATTTAAATTATATCAAAATTATCCTAATCCATTCAATCCGAAAACAAAAATTAGATATGAAATCAGAAACCATACATCGGAAGTCAGATTAATATTGTATGATATTACAGGGAAAGAAATAACTATCCTTGTAAATCAAAAACCATTCGCAATTGATGAAGCAAGGATTTATGAAGTTGAGTTTGATGGGAGCAATTTTTCATCAGGAGTGTATTTTTACAGCTTGATAGTTGACGGTCAGTTAATAGATACGAAAAAGATGATTCTCTTGAAGTAAATTGTTTAAACCCGATTCTTAGGACTTATTTGAAACAAAATCTGTATATAGAAAAACAATTAATAATATAAAAATATATAATTTATCCTGTTCAATGTTAGTTCAAAATTATTTCAAAGAACAAAATCCTGAAAGGTTCATGAGCTCGTTCAGGGACTTGTTTCAGGTAAAAAAGGGGAAGTTATGAAAAAGACAAAAATCATTTTTTCATTTTTACTCGTACTTTCGGTTTTTACGGTTATTATTTTCACAGGGATCAATTCATCGGTTACAAAGCCGTCTGCTGAAAATACAGACCTGTACATGAACCCTCTGCCGTCGGGCGGAAACATAAGCGATTCCTTTCTTGTTGCCGCAATGGATGACGGGACGGATCATAATTTTCAATATATAAATGATTCTCTCGGTCTCAACCTGTGGCATCTGTATTGCGGAGAGACAACCGGTGGAGGAAACAACTGGCACTATCCCGAGGGGTGGACATTTTGCGCACTTAATGACCATTTATTTAACCCTGTCAGCGATTATGAACAGGATGTTCACAATGAGCTGGATTCGATCGGTTCACACAACATGCAGGCATTTATACACAGACCTAAGATAGAATACCTGTGTTACGGACAGAGGAGCGACTACAGGTGTGTGGATACTTCAAACCTTGAAGATAAAGACCTGTGGTTTTATTCATTCCAGTCACCGTCACACCCAGGCAGTGATACAAAGGATGGTCCGCCTTACGGAGACGGCAGGTATGTAAGGTTCTGCAAAGCTACGGGACCGAACCATGATTATGCAGGGCTTGTAGTTTCGAGATTAAAGACAAATAATGAGCAGTGCAACAGGAATGTCTGGTCCGGTGCATGGAGGGGTGATACAGAACATGACTGGTATATTAAACCGAGGATAAGGATAGATTCCAATGTTGCACATGATCTAATTAATAATCCGCTAGTCTGTAAAATAATTGTAATAGGTCAATCAGGTAAAGATACAATTAAGATAGTTGATATTCATGCAATCAATTTTCTTGATAATGATGGATATTATAATGGCAGGTATTTAGAGGAATATTTCAGTCATGCATCTAATACAATAGATTTAATTATTGGAAATCGTGATTGGGGAGACCAATGGTGGTGGTCATCACGGGGCAACAGAAATCCGGACAGCGATAATAATAAAGCCGATATTCAGGTGTATTGGTACGGTAACTGTGATATGTGGATAGATTACGTGAGGGTGGATAACGATATAGCGAATGATTTGTTCCATGGGATTAGGGATAACTGGATTCAGGGTGAGGCGGAGCTAGCCTGCAATGCCAAGGACGGGGTACCGCTTAAGTTCTATATAGAGCTTAATGAGTTCAACGATATTCCAGCTATAGCTTATGTAAACAAAAAATTGAACGAATATTGTAACAAAAACGTAGATATGATAGCAGACCAGCTTACATTTTATCAGTATCACATGTGCTGGGACGACAGGGGAAAGATAATGACAGCCGGCCAGATAGTAAAGGAGTATGTAAATAAGATAGGTATGAGACAGGTATATCCGGGCTGTTTTCCCTTTTTATCTATCGAAGACAGAGCCACTACATACAGCAGGATACCCAATACATTACCCAGGACCGATACTAGCGATATACTTGCAATACCCATACCTCCTAAAGATTACGATATATGGCTCCAGGGTGACCTTGATACGGTATGTGATAATTTTGAAGGACAGGGCGGGGGTTTCAGCTCCGGCGTTGATTGTGCCCAGCAGCCCCAGCTTGCTGGTATGTATCATTGGGTGTATAAGCTCTCTAACCAGATATCCAGACTAGCGGATATACCCATCATAGCCGTTGTACAGGCACATCAATGGATGATACATTGCGGGGAAGTTGACCGCGAGCCGACCAACGAGGAACTGGACCTGACAACCAACCTGCCGGTATCATACGGAGCAAAAGGAATGGTCTTTGAATTGTATGACGGCTGGAAAGATCCAAATGGTCCGAATTACTGGTATGGTTTTACAGAAACGGACGGGCATACACCCAGATATACAAATGTGTACAATCAGCCGAAATGGGCGAAATTAAAAAGCATTATTCAAAGATTGAAAACGTGGGGACCTTATTTAATGAGCTTTTCTAACAAGGAAACGAACTCTTACGTTTACCGGCTGAGAGCTGAACGGGATCAGTTAAGGCAGAATTCTTATATCAATGCGATATTTTCTTATATACCGGGTACTACGCAAATTTACTGTCAGGAAGATATTCCGGGCTTTAACAGTCCGTCAGGTATGGTATATGAATGTGCCAATTCTACTTATCTGCAGGTTGCAACATTTTCTACAGGTAAAAATAATGATCCTGACAGGTATTTCATGATAGTGAACCGGAGATGCTCACCTTATAAAGACGAAAGTAGTGAAAACAATAGAGGTGGTAGAAGATACCTTATCGTACAGTTTTATCAGAATTCACCTGCATTTGACGGACATAATACTTGGAATATATATAATCTTGGCAATCCTTCAGCACAACCTATTCCATTCAATAAAACCTCTGCTAATCCTGTTGTACTCGGATATTTTATGCCCGGGGAAGGGAGATTGTATAAAATAATGCCCGCTGATTAACTATTACTTTATACAATCATTTCATTATTCCCAAATATAGGAACGCTTTTTTGTACACATTTCCTTATATTCGTAGATAAACATGGCAGAATATAACGGTTATAAGAGGATATTAGTTACATCGGCATTGACCTATGCTAACGGGTATACGCATCTGGGGCATATTGCGGGTTCGCTTCTGCCTGCAGATATATATGTGAGATATCAAAGACTTATGGAACGGGATGTGCTGTATATAAACGGCTCCGATGAGAACGGCACTGCTATAGAAATGTCCGCTATCAAAGAGGGTGTTACGCCCAAACAAATAATAGACAAATACCACGAATCCAATAAACAGGCATACTATGACCTCGGCTGTTCGTTCGATATCTTCTCCCGTACATCGAACGAAGTGCACACAAAAACTGCACAGGAATTCTTCCTGACACTCAATAAAAAAGGGCTATTGTACGAAAAAACCGAAAAACAGCTCTATTCCGAGAAGGAAAAGCGGTTCTTAGCAGATAGATTTGTTATCGGAACGTGTCCCCGCTGCGGGTATCCCGAAGCGCAGGGTGATGAATGTGAGAACTGCGGGAGCAGTCTCTCTCCCCTTGAGCTTATAGATCCGCGATCAAAAATGACCGGTGATACTCCCGTGGTAAAGGAATCAAAGCACTTCTTTTTTCCACTGAGCAAATTTCAGTCCGAGCTTCAGAAATGGATAAGTTCAAAGAAGAACTGGAAGCCTAACGTGGTTAATTACTGCGAGGGCTGGTTCAAAACGGGACTAAAGGATAGGGCTATAACAAGAGACCTTGACTGGGGAGTACCGGTTCCTCTCGATGGTTACGAAGGCAAAGTATTATATGTCTGGTTCGATGCACCGATAGGGTATATTTCCGCTACAAGGGAATTGTTCATACAAAAAAATGAGCCCGATGGGTGGAAGAGATACTGGATGAGCAAAGATACTAAGCTGGTACATTTTTTGGGCAAGGATAATATCATTTTCCACGCTATTTTTTTCCCTGCGATGCTGATGGCTCACGGTGATTATGTGCTTGCGGACAATGTACCTGCGAACGAGTTCATGAACCTGGAGGGAAGCAAGCAGTCCAAAAGCAGGGGACATGCCATTTACGTGAAAGATGCGGTAAAGAAGTTCAACCCGGATACATTACGCTACACTATCGCATCGAACATGCCTGAGAACCGTGATACGGATTTTTACTGGAAGGACCTGCAGGCAAAGAACAACAACGAGCTCGGAGCAATACTCGGTAATTTTGTGAACCGGACATTTGTCTTTGCAGAAAAATATTTTGACGGGAAAGTTCCCCCGCAGAATAATTTAAGCGAAATGGAAAATGACCTGTTCGAAAATCTAAAATTATATTCGGAAAAGATAAGCGATAATTACGAGAACTATAAGTTCAAGGATGCTTTATCCGAAACGATGAATGCTGTGAGGGATGCGAACAAATATTTCAATGATTCCGCCCCGTGGAAAGAGATAAAAGATAACAGGACGAGATGTGAAACCATAATCAATACGTGTTTGCAGCTGATACATTCATTTGCAATTTTATTTGAGCCGGTATTACCGTTTACTTCCGCTAAAATACTTAACATGCTGAACAAGGGGAGGGAAGATATGTTCTGGAAAAGATCTGCTGATGCGTGCCTGAAGGATGATCACGTATTAAATAAACCTGAAATACTGTTCAGAAAGATAGAGGATATAGAGCTTGAAGACCTGTAATGCGAACAGGAACTAAGAATTAAAACTGTTTATCCTGTATCCTGAGACCTGCTGAATAAAATAAATTAATAAATAATAAGTATGAACGATAACTATAAATACAGATTCGGTAAAGTCATATACGACTTAAATTCCAGAACTCATATTATGGGTATACTGAACGTTACACCGGATTCATTTTATGACGGCGGGAGATACCGTGATCCCGCTCAAGCCGTAGCCCATGCAAAAAAACTCCAGGAAGAGGGGGCGGACTTCATTGATGTCGGCGGACAGTCAACGAGACCCGGTTCCGAAGAAGTTTCGGTCGATGAGGAAATGAAGCGTGTGATACCCGTTATAAAAAGATTGAAGGACGAAATATCCATTCCGATCTCGGTGGATACATACCGCTCTGAAGTTGCGGATGAAGCACTAACTCACGGTGCTTCGATAGTTAATGATATAAGCGCATTCAACTTTGATCCCGAGATACCGAAGATAGCTGCCAGCCATAAAGCTTCATGCATACTTATGCATATGAAGGGTAAGCCCAGGGATATGCAGGATAAACCCGAATACGAAAATATAATGGCGGAAGTACTGTCCTATTTCGAGAAAGCTGTGTGGAACGCTAACGTCGAAGGAGTTGAACAGGTAATTATCGATCCGGGAATAGGTTTCGGCAAAACAACGGAGCACAATCTGGTGCTCATAAAAAATATTTATGAATTTAAGAAACTTGATTGTCCCGTTATGATAGGTGTATCGAGAAAAAGTTTTATAGGAAAAATAACAGGAGCTGAAGCTGAAGGGCGTCTCTCGGGGACGATAGCTCTTAATACAATCTCTATATTAAATGGTGTAAATATCCTGAGAGTACATGATGTGCAGGATACGGTCAGGATGGCTAAGATAGTTGACGCTTATAAAAAATTGATTTAAAACTCTCTTACTCTTAAATTGCTGACTTAACAAAATCCCCCGGTTCCTTTCCGGGGTAAAACGCATTATACAATCCTCTAATTATCAGAGCTTTCCGAACTATTTTCATAGAAAATACATATTTAAGCTTCTTATAACCCCTTATTTATCAATATTTTATAACTTTTTTACAAAATACCGTAAAATAGTACTTGACATTCGGTATTTAATATATTATACTATCCCTGTTAAAGGTTAGTAATTTTAACGTTCTTAGTTAGTATAAATACCGTATTCAAGTTAACGATAATTTCAATGTCTTTTATTTTACTTTGTAAAGAGAACATCACAAAAAAATAATTTAAGGAAAAAAAGAAATTATAATATCTGAGGAATAAAATGAATGATTCTAAAGGTATAAATTTAAAGCCCAAAGGAGGGTGAAATGAGAACTAAAACAATACTAACTGTTATCCTTTTCTTGATCTCATCATACGCCTACGCCCAGGATAATTACAGGATGCTTCTCTACAATGGTCCCGGGAATGGCACCGATCAGGCTTGTGCCGTTATCCTAGATAATTCAGCTAATGTATATGTAACAGGAACCAGCTATGGTGGCTCCAGTACTAACAATGACTTTGCCACGATAAAGTACAATGCCTACGGTGTTCAGCAGTGGGTTGCACGTTTCAATGGTACCGGCAGTTACATAGATGCTGGTAAAGGAATTGCACTGGACGGTTCCAATAATGTTTATGTTATCGGATGGAGCTATATGGAACCCGGTGCGGATTGCGGTACTCCCGATTACATCACCATTAAATACAACAACGATGGCGCGCAGCAGTGGGTTCAGAGGTACAACGGTACCGGCAATTCGGATGATTTTGCTAATGCTCTCGCTGTTGATGCTGCGGGTGACGTTGTTGTCACCGGCTCGAGCATCGGCGTTAATACGGGTACGGATATTGCAACCGTGATGTACAACACTAACGGTGTACAGCAATGGGTTGCGAGGTATGACGGACCTACACACGGTGCCGACGTCGGAAATAAGATTGCCCTGGATAGGGACGGAAACGTCATCGTGATAGGCAGCAGCGCACAGACAAACGCAGGTCTGGATTATATTATTCTGAAATATAATCCGGCAGGCACATTGCGGTGGTCATACCGTTATAACGGAACTGCTTCGGGCGACGATGTACCGTACGGATTAGCCGTGGATGGCGGCGGAAATGTTTTTGTAACGGGTTCAAGTAAAGGTCTCAATACGAACCTGGACTACCTGACTTTGAAGATCAGCTCTGAAGGATCTCTGGTATGGTCCGAGCGTTTCATCGGAGGAAGCATTACCAGCGATACGGATGTGGCTACAGCAATTGCTCTTGACCTGAATGGTAATTCTTATGTGACCGGATATTGCAAGAACACAGGTTCGGGTTATGATTATGTAACGATATGTTATGATCCCGACGGCAATAAAAAGTGGATCAACACGTATAACGGAACTGGAAACGGGATCGATAAACCGTGGGACTTGAAGATCGTCAAAAAGTCCTGTACTCACGGAACAGATGCTCCATGCTGGGTATTCGAAGTGGTCGTCACGGGACAAAGCCAGGGCACCGGAACGGGGTACGATATGGCAACTATCAAATATGATATGAAAGGCAGCACCATCTGGACACGCAGGTATAACAACAATGCGAATACAGATGATATAGCTTACGCGGTTGGTTTGGTAGATGAGAGCGACTTCGTGTATATCACAGGCACAAGCAATAACGACTATGGAACACTGTGGTATTTCCCGAATTCGAACCCGAATGTTGTGAACAATGAAACACCGACCGAAACGAAATTAATCCAGAACTATCCGAATCCGTTCAACCCGTCTACGAACATAAAGTATCAGGTTGCATCATCGGGATTTGTTACGTTAAAGGTTTATAATGTACTCGGCAAAGAAGTTGCAACTCTTGTAAATACAGAGATGAATACCGGTACATATTCCATAAACTGGGATGCGGGCAATCTTGCAAGCGGTGTATACTTTTACACACTTGAAAACAACGGCGTGAAGATAGATACAAAGAAAATGTTTCTCATCAAATAGGAGGTTAGTAATCGTAGTGTTAAGGTAAGGCGGTAGCGATACCGCCTTTTTTATTGTATTCACGCGCCCGAAGATAATTCAATACTATTAATAGGATAAAGCGTGAAAATTACTATTTTCATTAGGATAAAAAAGTTCACTATTTTAGTTCATTTTAATTTTTTATATTTGTTAGAATTTTTAATAATTTCTTAATAATCAGCACTATGTGAGTTAGGATGGTTAAAGTATGGCTATAAAGATAAATTTAGCTGCATTAGGTGAAGGGAGCCAGGTTATTGACTTCATCTCAAGCCCCAAAGAACTGGGAATTGATGAGGGCTTGATACCCGGCAAACTCAATATTTCTGCCGATATTCTTAAGGTTTCACACCAGGTGGATATGAAGATCAATATCAGCGGAAAGTTCAAGCTGGCATGTGACATGTGCCTTGAGGTCTATGAAATGGCATTCAGGAAAGATTTTGAGCTGGTTTTTGTACAAAAAACAGCAAGAGAAGGCATAATTGATAATGACTACATTAAGACCTATAATCCCTTCACGAAAGACATCGATATTACGGAAGATATAAGGGAATATGTATTGCTTGCGGTCCCGATGAAGAAGCTTCCAGCGGAAAATGCTGACGGGACCTGCTCATGGTGCGGAAAAACAAAGGACTACTGGGATAATTTCATTAAAAAAGAAGAAGTATAATTATTAACCATATTTCATAATATAATATGCCAAATCCAAAACGGAGACATTCTAAAAGCAGGGGAAGAAAAAGAAGAACACATTATAAAGCATCTGCACCTGCACTAATGACCTGCCCTAATTGCGGTGAAGTGAAGCTGATGCACAGGGTATGTCCGAGCTGCGGTTTTTATGACAGCCGTTCCATAATCATTCCCAAAAAATAAACCTTATTCTGTTGGAAGGAACATCGAAGGATATTATCACTATATCGCTTGATGCAATGGGGAGTGATGACGCCCCGGTCACGGAAGTAGCCGGTGCGGTAGAAACCGTGAACGAAATTCGGGATATGAATATCATCCTCGTAGGTGATTCCGCCGGGATAGATAAAGAGCTGAAAAAATATTCCTACGATAAAAAGAAGATCAGGGTTCATCACGCGAGTGAAGTGATAGGAATGCATGACAGTCCTACCGAAGCCCTTAAGAAAAAACCGGATTCGTCCATACGTGTAGGACTTGAGCTTCATAAGCAGAAAGAAGCGGATGCTTTCATCAGCTCTGGCAATACGGGCGCAATAATGGCGGCTTCATTACTGACGCTGGGAAGAATTGCCAACGTCACCCGCCCAACTATCGGGCAGGAGTTTCCGACCGATACGGGAACATCGATACTATTCGACGTGGGAGCGAATATGGACTGCAAACCGGTCTACCTTCTCGAATTTGCACTCATGGGCGTTATATATGCCAACCATTTATTTAATGTCGAAAACCCGCGTATAGCCCTTCTCAATGTGGGCGAAGAAAAAACAAAAGGTAATGCTTTGTCTATAGAGGCATACGAACGCTTCGAAAAGAGCGGGCTTAATTTTATCGGAAACATAGAGGGAAGCGAGGTGCTCAAGGGAGAAGCGGAAGTGATAGTATGTGACGGTTTTGTAGGAAATGTTCTGATGAAATTTACCGAAAGTGTTCCGGGTGTATTGAAAAATAAGTTCAAAGACTATACTAAAGGCAGCATTTTCAAGAAACTCTGGGTCGGTATGATGTATGGTACTTTAAAAAAAGTTCTAAAGGGTTTTGATTATGAGGAGTTCGGCGGGGTACCATTGCTTGGTGTCGACGGTATATCGATCATCGGGCACGGGAAATCTACTGCGAAAGCTGTGAAAAATATGATATTGAAAGCCGAAAAGATGCACAGGCTTAAAATCAACGATATTATACGTGACAGGATAATAGACATCAAACAATTTTATTCTACTAATTAGTTTAGATTAATTATTAAATAAAATAGTAAAGAGATGAACAAAATAAGAGCAGCTATAACCGCTGTTGGGGGTTTTGTACCTGAGAAAGTTTTAACTAATGCGGATCTTGAAAAGATGGTCGATACGAACAATGAATGGATCCTTTCGAGAACGGGTATTGCTGAACGGAGAATCCTTGAAAAGGATCAGCCGTCTTCGTACATGGCTGTAAAAGCGGTAGAAAAATTACTGGAGAACAGGAAAATATCTCCGGAAGAAATTGACCTTATAGTCCTGACCACCGTGACGCCGGATATGTTCTTCCCTTCGACTGCCTGCATTATACAGGATAAAGTAGGTGCTAAGAACGCATGGGGTTTTGATCTTATCGCGGCCTGCTCCGGATTTGTGTTCGGGCTGGTAACGGGGGCAAAGTTCATTGAATCGGGCACACACAAAAAAGTTGTAGTAATTGGTACCGATAAAATGTCATCCATCACAGATTACGAGGATAGGAATACTTGCATATTGTTCGGTGACGGCTCGGCATGTGTTCTGCTGGAACCTGCCGAAAGCGATGAATATGGTATTCAGGATCAGATACTCCACGTTGACGGCAGCGGAGGAAAGTACCTTTATATGCTCGGCGGGGGAAGTTTAAACCCGCCTACCCACGAAACCGTGGATAAAAAAATGCATTTTATCTTCCAGGACGGGAAAGCGGTTTTCAGGGATGCTGTTAAAGGAATGGCTGATGTTTCATATGAAATAATGCAGAAGAATAATCTTAAAGTTGAAGATATAGCTTTCCTTGTTCCGCACCAGGCGAATTTGAGGATAATCACTGCTACCGCTTCCAGAATGGGCATGTGCATGGATAAAGTCATGGTCAATATTGATAAATACGGCAATACCACAACGGCTTCTATTCCGCTGTGCCTCTATGATTATTGGAGAGAAGGCAAGATCAAAAAAGGGGATAATCTTATCATCTCCAGTTTTGGTGCGGGCTATACATGGGGAGCAGTTTTATTAAAGTGGGCTTTTTAATTAAGCCCCAACAAGTTCTTTATATGCTGCCGGTGTGAGAAGATTATTCAATTCGTTCGCGTCGGCAAGCTCTATCTTGACTATCCAGCCTTCACCGTAAGGATCTTTATTTACCGAAGCGGGATTATCGTTAATAGACGTGTTCACTTCTGTTATTTTTCCGGATACCGGGGCAAAAATATCGGATACTGTTTTAACCGCTTCAATCGTACCCAGGGAATCGCCCTGTTTTACTACTGCATCATGGGAAGGGATATCGATGTAGATAACATCACCAAGCTCACTCTGTGCGAAGTCTGTCACTCCTACTGTACCTATTTTACCTTCGACCCTGACCCACTCGTGGTCTTTTGTAAATCTCAAATTTTCTGGTATATTCATATATAATATTTTTAAAAGTTAAGAATTTATATTTAAGTATAGTACTATTTTATTCTTTTAATCACTACGATCGTTTTGTCATCCGTATATTTACCCCTTGCGGAGAATTTCTGAACGGTTGAAATAATATTTGCGGCAATTTCCCTTGCAGGAAAATGTTTGTTGTTGAGCAGTTCCTGTTTTAACCTGTCCTCTCCGAAAAATTCGAATTTACCGTTCACAGCTTCAACTACTCCGTCCGTATACAAAATAAGAGTGTCATATTTATTGAAATAGAACGAATCAATCTTATATTCCTGGTTAGGTGAAGGACCCAGGACCGAACCCGTAGAACCAAGCGGTTCGATCACATCGGATGAGTATATAAGATGAAAGGGAGTATTATGGCCGGCATTAATATACATACACAAACCTTTCTCGTCTGCATATATCTCAAGATAGAACAGTGTGACAAATCTTTCGTACGGGAAAGTCCTGTAAACCAGATTGTTTACTTTCTTGATAACGGTTGTCATCTTAAGCTCGTTCTCCGTACCCATTTTCAGCGCGCCCGATACATATAGCGCCTGCGCGGCTGCCGAGAAACCCTTTGAGGCGGCATCGCCTATTATTATTACCATTCTATCGGTTTCATTCTGGTAGGCGATGTAATCGAAGAAATCGCCCCCAACTATTTTATCCGGTATGGAGATACCGTAGATCTCGTAGTTAGCAAATAAATATTCATGGTCGGGAAGTATGCTTTTTTGTATCTCCTGTGCTTTAACAAGCTCTTTTTCGAATGCCCGTGCTGTCGATTCTATCTTTCTCGAACGCATCATAGAGCTTACTGCAGTGCTTACTATATTCAGTGTGTTCAGCAGGCTTTCGTTCAGCTGGCTTGAGTTCAGAGCAAAGATATACTGGTAAACAACCTGTTCTTTGCCACTACTGTCTTTTATCTTATACTTTTCTCCGACTCCGGTTGCCGAGTAAAGATGGATTCCCAGATCACTGAGGTATTTATCGGTCTCTTTTGCAACTATAGTTCTGTTCCTGCCGACCTCGAAAAAAACAGGATAAGATTCCAAGGCAAGAGTATATCCTTTTTTCACTTTTTCTATCTCACCCATCTGTTCTATCATCCTGTACGCAGTTTTATTTTCGGTGAGCTGCCATAACCTGCCTCCGGTAATATCTATGTTCTCGTTATTGATGACCTCGTTCAGAACATACTTAAGGAGTGCGGGCTCATTATCGAAGTGAGGGTACTCCTTCATCGCATTTTCTAATGTCCGGTATAGTTTTCTCTGTTCCAAATCTTGTCTTATAGCAATTTTCTTTCGTTGTAAAGCTGGCCTATTTCAGCGCCGAACACAAACGTGAACGAGGAATAGTAGATCCAGAATATTACAGCAACTACTGCCGCATAAGCACCGTAAACTGCGGTGAAGTTCGAAAAATTTATCAGGTATATTGTAAATATTATTTTCAGAAGCTCCCAGGATATAGTTGAGGTAACCGATGAGGTTAACACTACTTTATTATTTATTTTACCGTGAGGTACAAGTTTATAAATTATATAGAACATTAAAAATGAAAATATTAATCCTAACAATATATACAGCAGTTTATATACGAACCCTAACCCGAAGAGTTCAGTGCTGAAAATCGATTTTATCAGCGAGAGTACAAAGGTGGATGATATCGAGAGGAAGAAAAGCAATGAAATTAATATCACCATACCGATGTCCTTGAGCTTTCCCCAGAGATAAAAGACCTCCATCCTCGTTTTGTATATCCTGTTCAGAACGTCCCTAATCGTGCTGAATAGCCCGCTGGCAGTCCACAGGATTCCGATAGTACCTATAATAGCTGTAAGTGTGCTGTAATGTGACATCTCCTCTATCCTTGAAAATACGAGACTTTGTATCTTTGTTTTGAGCTCCGGTGTAAGCCCTACGAAATTCCTGAGGTATCTATTAATTGTGGCGGTGGTCGCTTCAGAGCTGAGGTAACCACC
>JBEKSX010000065.1:0-16862 GCA_049516635.1 Ignavibacteria bacterium
CTTGATAGCTGCACGGTCAGAGTACTGAACAATAAGGGTGAGGTCATCTGGAGTTATGACCTACTGCGTGAAGGGCTCGTGAGTCCGTGTGAGGTCAAAGATTTTGCCGTTCTCGGAAAGCAATTGTATATTCTGACTTCGAAAGAGATTATCGTTCGAAACCTCCCGGAGAAAATTCCGGGAAACTGATCCCGGAATTGATTAATTCATAACAAACCCGTATTTTCATCTCAACAATTCAAAGGAGCAAGTATGGCAGGGAAAAGTCTAAATAAAGTGACTCTCATTGGGAACCTCGGCCGAGATCCGGAACTGAGTTATACCGCGGGAGGTATCGCAGTTGCAAAGTTTTCCATTGCAACGAACGAACGCTGGAAAGATGATAGCGGCAACGCGCAGGAACGCACCGAATGGCATAACATTGTTGCCTGGCGGAAGCTTGCCGAAATTTGCGGCCAGTATCTCAAGAAGGGGAGCAAAGTGTATCTTGAAGGTGCCTTGAGCACTAGCTCATGGGAAGATGAAAATAAGAAAAAGCACTACAGGACAGAGGTTGTATTGAATGATATGATTATGCTTGATTCTAAAGGGGCATCCGATGGTAGTGTGAATACCGTCACGGATAGTACTCCATCAGAAACTAAGGAAGACGATCTGCCGTTTTAGTAGGTATCTGTAAATATAAGTCGGAATTTGCACTAAAATATATTATCTCTTTTTGTAGTTTTTTAGTACTTTATCTAATTCATTCATCACAGTCGAATTTGGGGGGTATGTGTTTTTTATTGTTACACTAATCTCCTCTGATTTGTCATATTGATTAGTTTTCAGGTACAACTCGACCAATTTCAGCTTGTACAGCGGGTTTGATGGATCAAGAACGGCTGCCTGCTCGAAATCACCAATAGCTTTTTTAAAATTGTTTCTTTTATCTTCGATGAAACCTAAATTTGCTATAGCTTGCGGGTAATCGCTTTTCAAAGATATAGATTTCAGAAAATACTTTTCAGCTGTATCATACTCACCCATATTTAAATAACAGGTACCTAAATTATTAAATAGTTGGAAGTTATCAGGTTCATAATTAACAAGTTTTTCCAGTATTGATATAGCTCCAGAAAAGTCCTTCCTCTTAACTAAGTCAAATGCTGACAATTCAAGATAGCCAAGTTTTTTGCTATCATCCATCTTATCGATACTGGGAATCAACCTATAATATTTTAAAGCATTATCGATGTCATTATTTTGATGATAATTATCGGCAATTTGGAAATATAAATATTTATTACCTGGTTCAATTTCTATTGCTTTTAGGTAAAAAGCATTAGCTTCCGTATATTTTTTAGAGAGTGTTAGTTCGTTACCAAAAGCTGTTAGATCTGCATCTACAGAACGGTAAACCTTCAGGGTGCTGTCCGGATAATTTGTCCAAAATACAAAAAGTATTACTGGAATTAATATTAATATTGCTTGCCAGTATCTTTTATTATTTATAAATTGGATTAATTTACTTAAACCATAAGCTCCGAATATAAGCATAAACAAAATTACCGGCGCTCTGTATTCCGATGCAGTCATTATAAGCAAATTAGAGAGAAAATAGGCAAGAACGAGGAAAATGATTATCATAACCTTCTTATCACGGGATCTTAATAATGAAAGTACCATACCAGCAATACCTAAACAAGATAGAATCCCAAAATTTTGAGGGAGATACTTAAGTAATGACGAGTACTCACGTCCTGTGTAATTGCTTAAATTATTAGCAATTTCGGTGTTGCTGAAGAACAAATAAATCTTCCTGTACAGAATAGAAAGGTATTTTGAAGGATTATTGTATATATAATTTAACCCTTCTTTGAACCAGAACATCGATGCTTCGTTATTAGATAAAATCCTTCCGCTTCTCTTATTTGCTTCTTGAAGCGATTCTTTTTCTTCGTAATACTGGTAGGTTGAGTGAATGAACTCAGGCCTAGAATAAGTTCCGTTTGCCTTCTCGTTATTCCCAATATAAAAATTGTATCCCATATTCGAGCTTACCGGAATAAACTCTTTCGTCAGGATATAGTTTCTGATGGTAATGGGAGCTATTAAGATAGCAACTCCGGCTATGAATATTCCCGTACTCTTGAGAATAGTTGATCGGCTTTTCTTGTTTATAAGATACAGCCAGATGAGAACGAAAGGAATAAAAAGCAATAAATTAGCTCTGGTTATTATAGAAAGTCCGCATAATAGTCCGCTAAAAAAAATGTATCTTAAACTCTTTGCTTCGTAATATTTCAGCAGGTAAAACATCATGCATAAGTTTAAAAAATTAATAAGAGAAGCACTTAAGATAACATTATCGAAAAATACTAGTATCTCATATATGGAAGCAAAGAATACCACCAGTAATGCTTCCTTAATTCCGAATACTTTAACAGCGATCTGATATAGAATTAAAATGCTTATACAGCTCAATAAGATTTGCACCAGAATAACCATGACGATAGATTGTTGTGAGATGAGATGTGTGACAGAAAATATTATTGCTATGAAATAAAAATAAAATGGGTTAGTGAAGGTAGTTCTCGATGACAAAACATCACCTTTCAGCACATCCCCAGCTAATACTAGATATGTTTTAGAGTCAGCAATCGGAATTTGAAGTACAGGGGAATTATACAATTGAAGAAATACAAGCAATCTCACCAACAGGCAGATTACGAGTATAGTAATAAGAAGTCTATTCGATTTCAACCTAATCTAATTTATATACTAATATCAGTAAAAAAGAAGAAGGTTACAATTAACAATAGATTAGATAATAAAAACCGCCTTTACGGCGGTTCAAAATGAAAGGATTTTATATAAGATCATCTCTGCAATATTGTACTGTCCTGGTTGAAAATGTGAGCTATAAGAGCTGCTCGCATCCACATACCATTTCGTTCCTGGCGCCAGTACATTGCTCTCGGATCTGCATCAACTTCCGTATCTATTTCAGTGCGGCGGGGGAGTGGATGCATGATGATCGTATGATTTCTTATCAACCGTAAATACTCTTTTTTGAAATGGAATTTACTGTAATCGATATCTTTCGATTCGTTGTTAATGTCATATTCATCCTGTATGCGCGTCATATAAATTGCATCTACATTTTTTATAGATTTTACCAGGTCATCCGATTCTTTGTACTGCATTTTATGTTTCTTCAGGAATTTCTTAATATCATCTTCTATTCTTAAATAATCGGGCGAAACATAGACAAATTTGATATTCTTGTAATTTCTAAGCAGGTAAGTAAGAGATCTCACCGTTCTGCCGCGTTTAAGGTCACCAACCATAGCTATTGTTTTGTTGTCGATGCCTCCTTTATCGAAAAATGCCCAGTTTAATGTATACAGGTCTAATAGTGCCTGTGTAGGGTGCTGGTCCTTACCGGAGCCACCGTTTATTACAGGAACCGGTCTTTTGGTCTTATTAAGAAGCCATGCGGTCTTTTCTGCAAACCCTTCCTCAAAATGACGCATGATAATCAGGTCAGTGTATGAGCTGAAAGTTCTTACTGTATCCTCAGGTGATTCACCTTTTAATTCCGATGAAGTAGAAGTTGAACGTATCTCGCTAACTTTCATTCCTAAAATATAACAAGCACTCTGAAATGAAAGAAAAGTCCTTGTGGATGGCTGAATAAAATACAGTATAGCCCGTTTATGTGAGAGCAGAGTCTGAAGCCAGTCAAGGCCTTCTTTGTATTTGGCAATAGTTCTTATTCTCGTAGCCAGTGTAAAGAGATGATCTAAAAGTCTGCGGTTAAACTGCTGGGAAAACAGACAATCAAAAATATGGCTATCTTTAGCAAAAAATTGTAGTTTATGATTGAGGTTAGTTGTATAAAACTCCTCCCAGCTAAGTTTTTTTAGAGCTTCTAAATTTTTTGTACTTGGTATCATACTAAATACTTTCTATTTCTTGATAAATGTAACTATTTCTTAGACAACGCAATAACTTATGACATCAGCAGCTTTATAATAGCTTTTTGAGTGTGCATTCGGTTCTCAGCTTGGTCAAATACTATCGAATTAGGTCCATCCATAACTTCATCTGTGATCTCTTCTCCGCGGTGTGCAGGCAGACAATGCATAACTAAAACATCCTTCTTGCATTTACTTAAAAGCTCGGAGTTTAATTGATAAGCTTTTAAGTCATTTAAACGCTTGTCCCTATCTTCTTCCTGACCCATGCTGACCCATACATCAGTGTAAACTACATCGGCATGTTTCACTGCTTCAATCGGATCACAGGGCGTAAAAATTTTAGAACCTGTATGTTTTGCTATTTCTTGGGCTTCATTAACCACTGATGGCAGGGGAGTGTATCCTCCGGGTGAAGCATAATTGATATTCATACCTACTTTAACACAACCTTGAATCAACGAATGTAGAACATTATTTCCATCTCCTATGTATGCTAATGTCAATCCTCTCAGGTCTCCCCGTTTTTCATAGATTGTGAATAGGTCCGCCAGTGCCTGGCAGGGATGATCAAAATCTGTAAGACCATTGATCACAGGAATGGTAGAATATTTAGCCAGGTCGAGTATCGTCTGATACGAAAAAGTCCTCGCCATGATGCCATCAACGAAGCGTGAGAGAACTTTAGCAGTGTCATGTACTGTTTCGCCTCTGCCCATTTGTAGATCTTTAGATGAAAAATACATTCCTAGACCTCCAAGCTGGTATATTCCTGATTCGAACGATACCCTTGTCCTTGTAGATGATTTCTCGAATATCATAGCTAATATCTTACCCTTGAGATCATCGGTATGCCGGGGACCGTTCTTCATTACATCCGATTCTTTTATAATTAAATTTACTTCATCAATAGATAATAAATTTATTGAAATTAAATCTTTAGAGCTAAGTCTATTCATGCTAATTATTGTATGATTTAATTATTTTAATGGTGTATGAAAGTTCCTGATTCTTTATCAATCGTAGCTTGTATATTTTTTATATCCGTAATATATGCCTCTTTACCTCCATTGGTGATGTATTCGATCGCAGCCTGTACTTTTGGTCCCATGCTTCCGGAAGAAAATTGTCCTTGATCGAGATAAGTATGAGCTTCATCAAGATTCATGTCAGAAATAGGTACTTGTGTTCTTTTCTTATAGTTTAGGTAGCATTGCTTTACGTTAGTAAGTATTATGAACTTATCGGCTTTAATCTCTATTGCAAGCTGAGCTGAAGCAAGGTCTTTATCAATTACAGCTTCAACACCTATAATGGAATTGTCTTTAGACATATATACGGGAATTCCGCCTCCACCAACTGCTATAGGGATTTGATCAAGGAGGAGGAGCTGTCTTATCACTCTGGTTTCGAGGATATGTGCAGGCTTGGGAGAAGGTACTACACGCCTGAATCCCTTCCCGGACGGATCTTCATGCATAGTCCATTTCTTGTGCTTTATCAATGATTGTGCCTGTTCCTGGGTGTAATAAGGACCCACCGGTTTAGATGGTTTCTCAAAAGCTATGTCATTTTTATCTACCAGTACCTGCGTAATGAGAGTGACCACGTCTTTTTTAATGTTCTTTTCTTTGAACTTATTTTTTAGTGTTTGCTGTAATAAATATCCAATCTCTCCCTGTGATTCGGATACACACACATCCAGGGGCATGGAAGGCACCTTTTCAGCTGTTTCTTCGTTCTGAATGAGTATATTGCCTACCTGGGGTCCGTTTCCGTGGGTAATTACTATATCGTAGTCATTTTCGAAAAGGGGAACTAATACATCACAAGTACTTTGAATGCTTTTCAGGTGATCCGATATTGTACCTTTTTTGCCGGATTCAACCAGTGCATTGCCTCCAAGTGCTATCAGGAGTAGTTCTTTTTCTTTTTCAGCCATTTACTTTTATATCGAAAGCTCAGAAATATTTTTTTATCAAATCAGTAAGATTAGGATGACCTATTTCCTGTAACTCATAAGTAACTCTGGCAGTAGGTTTGTTTATCTTAATTAATCTTCTAAGATCAATAGGTGTAGCTATTATCACCGAATCGCATGGCACTCTGTTCACTGTGGTTTCAAGATCCTTGATCTGTTTATCTCCATATCCCATTGCCGGAAGAAGTGTTCCTATTTCGGGATATTTTTTGTAAGTATCAGCAATGCTTTTTACTGCATACTGTCTCGGATCGATAATTTCTTTCGCTTTAAATTTTTGAGCTGCTAATATACCCGCACCGAATTTCATACCGCCGTGGGTTAGAGTAGGTCCGTCTTCTATAACGAGAACTTTTTTATCTGTTATTGATTTATAATCTTCTTCCTTATCTAGAGCGATAGGGGAGGCAGCTTTAACGATCTGTACCCCTGGATTCATTTTTAAAACATTGTCCCTAACTATCTTTACATTATCGGGATTAGCCGAGTCAATTTTATTTATTACTACAATATCTGATAATAAAATATTTGTGTTTCCCGGATAATAGAAAAGTTCATGGCCCGGTCTATGCGGATCTACCACTGTTATTGTCAGGTCGGCTTTATAGAATGATACATCATTGTTCCCACCATCCCATAAAATGATGTCTGCTTCCTTTTCGGCTTTTCTAATTATAGCTTCATAATCGACACCTGCGTATATAACATTACCGTGTGAAACATGAGGTTCATATTCTTCCATTTCTTCTATAGTACAGTCATATTTCTTCAAATCCGAAATTTTTGCAAATCTCTGTACCTTTTGTTTGGTGAGATTTCCATAAGGCATCGGGTGTCTGATGGCTACCACTTTCTTACCCATTTGGCGAAGAATTTCCATTACTTTTCGCGAAGTCTGGCTTTTCCCGGCACCTGTTCGGACTGCAACGACTGCTACAACGGGCTTTTTGGATTTAATCATAGTTTCTTCAACCCCGAGCAGTCTGAACGAAACTCCAGCAGCATTTACTTGTGATGCTTTGGTCATTACATATTCGAATGTTACATCTGAATATGAAAACACTACCTCTTGAACCTTATGTTTTTTTATTAATTTAATCAGCTCGGTTTCCGGATGAATAGGTATTCCATTGGGATAAAGCTTGCCGCTCAATGATGCTGGGTACTTTCTGTCATCAATAAAGGGGATTTGAGTTGCAGTGAATCCAACTACGTTGTATAAGGTATTATCCCTGTAAAACACATTAAAATTATGGAAATCTCTGCCAGCTGCACCCATAATCAATACATTAATTTTTCTCATAGGCATTGTTTAATTTTTAGAAATGAAAAATAAATATACAAAAATTAGTTCAGAGCTTCAACCCTGAAAATCCTCGAAAACAATGATTTTCAAAGAAATTAACAATAATGTTCATAATATGAGAAATAATATATATTATGTAAAGTTAATTGTTAGTAATATTGTTAAATCTTTTCTGTGTTTCTATAAGCTGTATCCCCTATTTCTGTTTAGATCAACTTTATGTAAATAAATTATTTTCTTAAAATGATTATTATTATCTGTAAGGATAAATTATTCAATAAATTGATATAATAATTATTAATTGGTATCTTTGTATTTATGAACATAAACTATTTTCTGATTCTGGCTCTTATATTATTCTCTATTGGTGTAATAGGTGTTCTTCTGAGAAGAAATGCAATTATTGTATTTATGAGCATAGAATTAATGCTTAATTCAATAAATCTGGTTTTTATAACATTTTCAGCTTTCTTGGGCAATATTACCGGCCAGATATTCGTATTTTTTATTATGACCGTTGCAGCAGCTGAAGCTGCCGTAGGTTTAGCCATCATAATAGCCCTTTTCAGGAATAAAGAGACCATAAACATTGATGAAATTAATATTTTGAAATGGTAAATGAGTTCTATCTGATTGTTTTATTACCGTTAGCAGGATTTCTTGTTAACGGTATTTTAGGTTACAGGATAAAGAATGAAAAAATATCGGGTATAATAGGTTCCGGAACGGTCTTTTTATCTTTTTTAATCACTGCAGTTACTTTTTTCCAGTTTCTTTCATTTGATCCTGGTAATAGGACTTATACTATTAAGCTGTACCAATGGGTTTCAGTAGATAATTTTTCCGCCGGAATATCATATTTAATAGATCCATTGTCGCTTGTAATGTGCTTAATCGTTACTGGTGTGGGTTTCCTTATTCATGTTTATTCTATAGGTTATATGCACGGTGACCGGGGGTTTGCAAGGTTCTTTTCATTTATGAATTTGTTTATATTTTCAATGTTGAACCTTGTTCTTGCCGATAATTTTCTACTCATGTTCTTGGGCTGGGAAGGCGTGGGTTTATGTTCATACCTGCTGATAGGGTTCTGGTACGAAAAATCATTTACCGGAGATGCAGCTAATAAAGCTTTCTGGGTGAACAGAATAGGAGATGCAGGTTTTCTGATTGCTTTATTTTTTATCATTTCCAATTTTCATACATTGAATTTCGGAACGCTGTTCGGAATACTCAAAACTACTCCTGTAAATACAGGTTTATTGACGGCCACCACGATACTATTATTGGTCGGAGCTACAGGAAAATCAGCCCAGATACCGTTATATGTCTGGCTGCCCGATGCGATGGCGGGTCCTACACCAGTGTCGGCATTGATCCATGCAGCTACTATGGTAACTGCAGGAGTTTATCTCCTGGCACGTTGTTCTTTAATGTTTGCTCTCTCCCCTATTACAATGGAACTTGTACTAATAATCGGTTCATTTACTGCTTTCTTCGCTGCAACCATAGCCATTGCTCAAAATGATATAAAGAAGATACTCGCTTATTCAACGATAAGCCAGATAGGTTATATGTTCATGGCAATGGGCTCAGGTGCATTTTCTTCCGGAATATTTCATGTAACAACTCATGCTTATTTCAAAGCCTTAATGTTCCTTGCAGCCGGTTCGGTGATCCATTCGATGCATGACGAACAGGATATTACGCAGATGGGTGGGTTAAAAAATAAAATGAAGGTGACCTATCTCACTTTCCTTATGGGTGCGATTGCCATATCCGGGATTCCCCCGTTTTCCGGTTTTTTCAGCAAAGATGAGATCTTGTCCGGTGTATTTGCGGGCGGTAATTATTTCTTTTACATCCTTAGCTTGATCACAGCATTCATGACAGCCTTTTATATATTCCGTCTTATCAGCCTAACTTTCTTTGGCCACAGCAGGTATGATACAGAAACAATTCATCCGCATGAATCACCCAAGGTAATGACAATACCTCTCATTATTTTGGCTGTATTATCTGTTATAGGTGGATTTGTTGGGCTACCTCAAGTAGTTGGCAGTAATTTAATAGAAAACTTTCTAAATCCGGTATTTGAGAGCTCTAAGGGGTTGCTTCCGGTGCATGAATTGACTTCTTCAGTAGTTATTCTTCTCATAATAATATCCGTAATAGTTGCAGTTGTTGGAATTTTTCTTTCACTAAAGTCTTATGCTGCAGGGAGAAAACTAAAACTTGCTGAAGGTTGGTTTTACAGAACTGTTAGCAATAAATATTATATCGATGAATTTTACAATTTCATTATTGTAAAACCAATCAAAAGGCTTTCTGATTTATTCTACTCCTTCTTGGATCTCAATATCATTGACGGAATAGTTAACGGCAGCGGAAGGTTTTTCCTGAGTCTTTCTACTGACTGGAGAAAATTACAAACCGGCGTTATTCAGGATTATGCGGTCATTTCTATTGCTGGTATTATTCTCATTCTTTTATATCTTATCCTTCTGGTATAATTTACATCAATTTGTATTGACCATAAATTCATCCCACCTATGATTGAATTAAAAATAATTAATTGAAAGATATGTTCATAATTGGCAGGAATCCTATAATTGAAGCTTTAAGATTTAACCCCTCAGGAATAAAAAGAATATTAATTCTCGAAAACCCTGCAGATAAAAAGATCAAAGAAATCATTAAATATGCAGAGAAATATGATATTGTTATTGAACGAAATACTAAGATAGAATTCGAGAAATATTTTGATAAAAAGAATAAATCTGAAGGAATCTCACAGGGTATAGCAGCTGAGGTCAGTGAATTTAAATATTCGAGCTTAAATGAAGTAATGGATGAGATTTCCTCTAAAGAAAATCCTCTTATAATAATTCTGGATGAAATTCAGGACCCCCATAATTTAGGTGCTATAATTCGCACAGGAGCGGCATCCGGTGCAGATGCTGTTATTATTTCAGAAAAAAATTCCGCCGGTGTGAATCACACCGTTATTAAATCTTCATCAGGTGCAGTGAATTATATTAAGATAGTCCAGTCAAATAATATTTATAAAACTATATTATATCTCAAAGAAAATTCATACCGTATAATAGGAACATCTCTTAAAGCAAGTAAAACACATTATGATCTGGATTATTCGGGCAGGATATCGGTTATGTTCGGAAATGAGGGTGAAGGATTGAGAAAAAATTTATTGAAGCTTTGCGATGAGCTTATTAAGATACCTATCAACAGTAAAATCGAATCATTAAATGTCTCCGTCGCGGCAGGTGTAATTTTGTTCGAAGCCCTTAGGCAAAGAACAGTCTGACATTACTTGATATCTTCCTTTGAAGGAATTTCTATACCGTATTGTTTGATCTTTGTATAAAGGTGGCTCCTCTGTATGTTTAGTATCTCGGCAGTCTTCGATATGTTCCAATTATTTTCAGCAAGCTTCTTTTCGATAAATATCTTCTCTGACATGTCCTGGAACTCGTGAAGCGATGAAGCGGAATTTATCACTTTGTCAAGGTCTGTAAGGAACCTGGGACTTTCTTCCTTTAAAAGTTCTTTATCCACAGTTTCCGATTCGGATAGTATAATCATTCTTTCAACCGTGTTCCTCAATTGCCTGACATTACCGGGCCAGAGCATCGAGCTCAGATATTCAATAGTCACAGGTGTAAATTTCTTCTTCCCTAGGTTATTCAACTTGCAAATCTGCTCTGTAAAATATTCTATGAAAAGAGGTATGTCTTCCCTCCTTTCCCTCAAAGAAGGTACATTGAGAGTGAACACATTTATCCTGTGATACAGGTCTTCGCGGAATTTGCCCTCTTCAATCAATGCCAGCAGATCATGGTTTGTAGATGCCAATATCCTGACATCTACATAGATCGACTCATTGCTTCCTAAAGGCTGGATCCTGTTCTCGCTAAGAACCGTAAGTAATTTTGTTTGTGCATTCAAATTTAGGTCCGCTATTTCATCCAGGAAGAGAGTACCACCGTTTGCCAATTCAAATTTACCTGCTCTTTTATCTGGTGAATATTGAAGATAGCCTTCTACATTGCCGAATAGTTCTAATTCGATGAGATCATTGGGTATAGCCGCGCAATTTATCTGTATATACGGAGAATCTTTCCTATCGCTTAATCGGTGGATCTCCTTAGCTACCAGCTCTTTCCCTGTACCATTCTCTCCTGTTATCAGTACCCTGCTCGTTGATGCTGAAACTTTTTTAATCAGTTCTTTTAACCTTCTCATGGCTTCGCTTTTACCAATCAGCTCTTCATCTGATCCCATCATAGCTCTCATGCTTTCGTTCTCGGAAAGAAGCTTCTTGTAATTCAACCCGTTCTGTATGGTCAATCTCAGCCTGTCAACATCGAATGGCTTCGAGATAAAATCATAAGCACCTAATTTAGTCGTTTGCACTGCAGTTTCAATATTACCATGTCCCGATATCATTATCACTATCGGTTTATCGTTTATCTTTTTGATCTCCTGGAGCACTTCTATCCCGTCCATACGCGGCATTTTAATATCGAGCAGAACAACGTCAGGGGTATTATCTTTGAACTTCTGGATTCCGGTCGGACCGTTAAAGGCATGGTCGGTCCGATAACCATCCTGTTCAAGGATCATTTTCAGAATATCTACGATTGCCTTATCGTCTTCAATTATCAGTATTTTATTCATTGCTGCTGAACGTCTTTTTGTAATTTTCGTAGACTGTCTTTAGATCTGGTGATAATGAAATCACCTTATCGAATATCATCGGAGCAATGTTATAAACCTTAGGATAAAGCACGGAAGATTCTCTTGTCTTAGCACTAGGGTAGTTCAAATATGAAAGGTTTACAACAAGTACGCTTGCTAAAATTAGACCCTCGATAAATCCGAAGATAGTTCCCAAAAATTTATCTATGAATGCTGTACCTGAATTCATACTTGAGAAGAACCTGGCCAGCCACACTGCTAAAAAATATAATAATATAATAATTGACAGAAAACAAATAACATAGGTGAATACCGGATTAAATTTGAAAAGTTCAGCAAAATAGTTTCCTATGGGTTTATAAAATTTTACAGCAAGTACGAATCCTAAAATGATACCCGCAATCCCGAGAACTTTTCTTAAAAATCCCTTTCTGTATCCTATAAATGTCGAGATCACAATTATTGCGGCTATCACAAAATCCAGCTCATTCAATAATACTATCTCCTAAAATAAAAACACAAAGTTACAGCATTAATATCTGCCGACTTTGTGTAATTTTTGATTATTGTATTTCTGTTAAACTTTATATTAGTTTAGTTTTTAAAATCAGCCTCGAAGCGTTTCGATTCGGAAATATATCTGGACTTAGGAAAATCGTTGCGAAGTTTATCGTATACTTTTCTTGCATCCTCCTTATCTCCGGACTGGCTATATGCTCTCACGGCATAAAACAGATTTTCCTGGTTGATAATAAGGTCTTTGTTCACTCCGGCAGCTTTATAATAATACTCCCCCGCTTTCTTCAGATCTCCTTTCACCTCATACACAGAACCGATACCCGATAAGCAGGATGCTTTTATCATGTCGTTGCTGCCTGAATAATCATCAAAGTATTTATAGGCATTATCATAATCTTTAAGGAAGTAATAGCTATTCGCCAGGTACAATTTAGCTGTTTGACCGCTCTCGGTGCTCCCGTAATTATTTACTATATCATTCAAACCCGTAACCCCGGAAGCTGGATCTCCGTTTATAGCTTCCTGGTATTTCCCCTGCTCATAAAGCGAGATGACTGCTGATAATTTAGTTTCAGCTTCTTCATTTTTAGCTTTACGGTTGCTTAAATAGAAATATCCTAATACTAGAATTAGTGCAATAACACCTAAAATCGTGTAAATTCGCCTCTTATTCTCTGCACTTGATATCCAGTCTTTTGATTGAAAATAAGCTGTAACTAGCTTATCCTGTTTAATCTCTTTTTTTGTTATTTTTTTACGTGCTTTTAACATTTATGCGTTTGTTGATTGTATAATTTACAAATATATTCATTAATCTGTGAAACATCAAATATAAATGCGGTGCCATTTATTATCAAGCATATCGTCTAAATGCTTGAATTTTATCAATCTTTCACACATAACTAATAATTTAAATAATTAATAATATCTGCCTTAAATTAATTAAATTTATATTATTATTTAAAGAATACTCTAGCTGTTTCGTAAAATTTTTCTCCAACTGTTTTTAGAGTATCCACTGCATCTCCAAGCGGAATATCTATGATCTCGGTTCCGCGTAAGGCTGCCATACTTCCGTATTTCTCTGCATTTATCATCTCTACTGCATAAACTCCGAACCGTGTTCCCAGCACCCTATCATAGGCCGTAGGTGAACCACCCCGTTGTATATAACCCAATATTGTAGCTCTTGTTTCTATACCCGTTTTTGCTTCAATGATAGATGCCAGGATATTTGCTATTCCTCCAAGACGTACATGGCCAAACGCGTCTAGTTTTTCGTCCTGCACAACGGTTTTGCTCTCAATATTATCGCTTTCGCTTATTATAGCCCCTTCTGCAACCACTATAATCGAGAATTTTCTGCCGCGTTCGAGTCTTGTCTTTATAACTGTAAAAATTTCTTCCATATGAATTTCTTTTTCAGGTATCAAGATAAGATCTGCACCGGCTGCGATACCTGAATGCATTGCTATCCATCCTGCATGCCTTCCCATGACCTCAACTATCATTACACGCTGATGTGATTCTGCCGTTGTGTGCAAACGATCGATGGCATCCATTGCTATATTAACTGCGGTGTCAAAACCGAATGTGTAATCTGTTCCGCTGAGGTCATTATCGATGGTTTTAGGAACTCCTACCACTTTAAACCCTGACTTATAGAGTTTATTAGCAACTCCCAGCGTATCTTCGCCACCGATAGCCACAAGGGCATCGATTCCAATTTTAGCAGCATTCTCCATTACAATTTTATCCCCATTTTCAGTTTTGTAGGGGTTTGTACGGGATGTACCAAGAATAGTTCCGCCCTTCTGAAGAATGCCGGATACAGCATTCCTATCCAGAGGAACAGTATCTATTTCCATCAGACCTTTCCATCCGTTTTCAATGCCCACTGTTTCCCACCCGAATTGAATTGATTTACGAACGATAGCTCTAATGACTGCATTTAATCCGGGGCAGTCACCGCCTCCTGTTAATATTCCTATTTTCATAAGGTTAATTGATATTTATTAATTTATTTTTAAAAAACTCGGGCTGCAGAGCTTTTCTGACAGCCATATAAACTTCATCAACAGTAATATGCAGCATACATGTAGGATGAGTGCAGCCATAATCGTGCCCAAGATACAGGCACGGACTGCAAAACTTATCACTTTGAACAACAATGGCATTCCTGTGGTACGCCCCCCATTTTTGGGGATTTGTAGGTCCGTGTAGACCGATAGTTTTTGTTCCCACACACGTTGTTATGTGTAGTATACCCGTATTACTGCAGACCATCAACAACGATCTTTCAACGAGGGCAGCTGTCTGGTTGAGGGTATATTGACCTGAAGTATTGATTGCAAAATCTTTTATCCCTTCATATAAAGTATTGCAAATATGTCCCTCTAGTTTTGTACCCGTTATGAGTATCAATATATTATTATCGAACTCATGAAGTCGTTTACCGAGCTGGATATAATTTTCTACATCCCATTCTCTAGGTTTCCCGTTCTCACCGCAGCCCGGGTGTAAGCATATCACTGTTCTATCCTTGAGCTTATTTTCTTTCCAAAAATTATCTCTGAATTTTCTATCTTCTTTCGTAAGGAAAAACTCCAGTTGTAATTCATCAAAGCTCAGTTTGGATCCCGCCGGAATTATACCCAGCGGTATCATAAGGTCAGTAAAATTTTCAAGTTCATGTTTTGTTCTGCTGTGTTCCACAACGGAATCATTTACGATGTGCTTCCATTGACCTTTTGTCTTGAAACCGATAGAATAATCTTTTCTTGCAAAAAGAGTGATTAAGGAGTTGATCCTTTCCCATTGTCCAGCATCTATCAATACTTCATATTTTGTTTTTCTCAGTTCACGAATGAACCTAATAAATTTAAACGGGTTTTTGAGAAAATCGTATACCTCGCAGTTGATTATCTTATCAACATAAGGGATTTCTTCAATAATGGATCTATTAATTTCGGAACACATGAACGTTATTAATGCATCGGGAAATGACTGTTTTATTTTTCTTAGTGTAGGAATCAATAGTATTGCATCGCCGATTGCAGCCAGCTTGATAAATAAAATGTTCTGTATATTTTCTATCGGAAGACGCCTCTTTTTCCGGGTAAGGAGGGCAAACAGAATAAGGACAGGAATGCCTAAATACTTGTCAAAAAATCTAAATATTTTCTTTCTTCTCATCCGGATACTATAACAAATATGTGATTATATAAGGTCGTATAATTAAAATAAAAAAATGCATAAATTAATGATAAATGCTGCGGTTATAAATGGATGTAAAATGCATAAAACCAGGAACCGTAACAAATACCGCAGATTTTTTAATTCCCCTGCGGAAAACGCTGGTACTAACTTCAAAAGCTGAATAAATCTTATAATTAAAAAAAGGAAAATGAAAAGGATTAGGTAAGATGAACTGAATCCATCCCATTTCAAGCTGTACAAATTATTATAATACATAAAAATCAGAATTAATAATATAACGAGTGATTTAGATAATTATAAGAGAAATATGCAGGGACAATTAGAAAAACTCAAAATTAAAATTTAAATAATTTATTATAATCACCATGTCACAAACAGATGAACGAATAATAACACATTTCGGTTCAGGGTTTACCGGACCTAAAGATAAACTCTACCGTCAATGTACTGAGATTGGAGAACTTATTTCAAAGAACGGATACACTGTTTGCTCCGGCGGATACGGCGGAACAATGGAAGCGGTTTCAAAAGGTGCAAAGAAAAATGACGGAAAAACACTAGGTGTAACGGTAGCAACCTGGGATAGACAGCCAAACATCTACATCGATGAGAATATTCAAATGTCAAACCACATGGAACGCATCATGGAACTGATAGCAATTGGAGATGCTTATGTCATTTTTCCCGGGGGTACCGGAACGATTGTAGAGATCTCTACTACCCTTGAAATAATGCATAAAAAAGCAATGAAAGAGAAAAAATTGATATTTTTCACTTCATTTTGGAAAAATGTGATTGAAACGCTAAAATTAGATTCAAAATCTCTTAAAGAGCTCATTAAAAGAAATGTAAAATTTGTCAACACACCGCAGAGTGTGATAAAAGAGCTAAAAAATCTGAATCTTTGAAGTAAATAATAAATACTTCTATTGCTTAGAAATTACTTTAAGAATTAAGTATAATATATAAATATTAAATAAGTTATATAAAAGGCTTATAATAAAATCTAGTATATCTCTCAATATTCTTTATACTACCTATTTTACCTCTACCCCTACCCATTACTTAAGTAATCACAAGTAATAAGGAAACTCAGAATCGCCATTTTTTGTGTATGTAAGTAATGATAACTTAGTAATAAAAGTGCCACGCT
>JBEKSX010000066.1:0-19974 GCA_049516635.1 Ignavibacteria bacterium
GTTTTGTGGGTATAACATTTCATCATTTGAAAAAACGCTCAGGTGACATTGTGTATGCAAGTATAGCTCAGGCCTTTTCATCTACCGGAGAAGGATTTGTATTAAAAGGATCGATGATACCTAAAGATCAAAAGCGTAACAAAAGGCCATATCTATTGGAGGTACAAGCACAAGAACTCATAAATATGGTTTTGGAAGAGTATATTTTAAAAAGTGGGGATTTGCCATCCAAGGTAGTAATTCACAAAACATCAAAGTATGAACCTGAGGAAATAGCAGGTTTTAAAAATATATTAGTTAATACTGTACCGAGGCATGAATTAGTTTGGTTTTCACCTTCTGCTTTTCGCTTGCTAAGACGTGGTACAGAACCGCCTGAAAGAGGTACGATATGTACTTTAGATGGGAGAGAACATTTCGTTTTTACAACAGGTTATGTAAAATCTTGGAGGGAATACCCAGGTCCACACATCCCTTCACCATTAGAGATCGGTGCTGTGGACGAAATTGATTTCTTTCAAACTGCAAATGAAATTTTAGCGTTAACCAAGATGAACTGGAATACAACTGATGGTATTGGCAGATATCCTATTACTCTTTCTTTCGCAAGGCGAGTTGGAATGATTATGACAGAATTACCTGAAGATGTACTTCCAAATCCTTCTTATAGATTTTACATGTAAATCAGTTATCACGATTTCTTTGATTAATTAGATTAATACACGATTATGTTTCAATAAAGATTCATTATTCGGTTTATCTATTCAAACGTGTATATAAAAGCAGTAGTTTATAAATACTAAATATATGTGAAAAAGTATAAATTAAATTTTTAATACGTTGAAATGGCTTTGGGATTATTTCTGCAATATATAAACATACTATTCATCATTTTAAAAGTAAAAAGGAGTACAAAATGAGAACTAACATAAAAATTTATTACATTAAGCTCATTAAAAAACAGAGTATAGTAATCTTGATTTGTATCACATATGATCTGGGTTACTCTACTAAATATAGATTTTGTGATTTTTATCAATATAGAGTAAACATAGATTTTCCACCAGTTTTCTCAATACCACCTGGTAAAAACTTAACATTTTGTGAGCAATTAATTACTTTTAATGAAGCAACGGAAAAAGTGCCTGGCAATAATGAAATAGAATGGATAGAAAAATTATTAAAACAATGTTATGGTGTTGATTCAAAAGTGTTAATTAAATCAATAGAAGACATCAAGGAATAGATAATTTTCACTTTATTGTAGTTTGCCACATTTTGCTTTTAGGGTTGAATCAAGAATTACTCTTCCGTTATTCCCTTAAAGCCCACATATAAATCCACCAAGGAGGAATGTGTTGCTATTCTCAGTTTCTCGGTATGAAAAATGGATTTCCGCCTTCCCGTCAAATCCGGGCGTGCTGCAAGAATGACAGGAATCACACACCCCTAAATCCCCTCTCGAGAGGGGACTTTCTCTATATCTCCCTCAATGCGCTGCGTTTTTTCAGCTTGGATATATGCCAGGTGAGATTTATATCCTTGGGACAGACCTCCACGCAGTTAAATATCGTGTGGCACCGCCACAACCCATCGGGTGTATCGACTATATCCAGACGCTCATCGGCGGCTTCATCCCTGCTGTCGAAGATATAGCGGTATGCCTTAAGTATTGCCGCGGGTCCTAAATATTTATCATTCGACCACAACGAAGGACATGATGAGGAACACGCTCCGCAGAGTATGCAATTCACCGCTTCATCTATGGCAGCCCTGTCTTCCTGCGATTGCAACCTTTCCTTCACCGGCGGGGGTGTCTTCGCTATCAGGTACGGCTTCACAATATCGTATTTAGCAAAGAAGCTGTCCATATCCACCACAAGGTCTTTGATGACCGGTAATGAGGGAAGCGGGTCTATCTTTATATATTTCTTCTTGAAATCCTGAACCAGAACCTGGCAGGCAAGCTTATTTACACCGTTTATCATCATTGCATCCGAACCGCAGATTCCGTGCGAGCATGAACGCCTGTAGGCTAGTCCGCCGTCGTGTTCCCATTTCACCTTATCGAGGCAATCGAGAATTCGGAACGTCGGTTCGACGTCCAGAGTATATTCTTCCCTGTGCGGTTTGGTTTCCTTCTCAGGGTCGAAGCGGAATATTGATAATGTTACTTTCATCTTAGTATTTCCTTTCCTGCGGCTGATAGTTCAGAATTGTTACGGGTTTGTATTTCAGGACAGTGCCTTTATCCGTCTTGAATGCAAATGTGTGTTTGAGCCATTTAACATCGTCCCGTTTTGGGAAGTCTGTTCTCCAGTGAGCGCCCCGGCATTCGGTTCTCTCCAGCGCCCCAAGTGCAATTAATTCGGAGAATTCCAGCAGGTTGCCGAGCTCAAGAATTTCCATAAGCTCTGTATTGAAGTTCTTTCCTTTATGCATCATGTGAATTGATTTAAACCTCTCTCTGAGAGAGTGGATAATGTTCATCAGCTCCTTCAAATCCTTTTCATTCCTGAACACACCCGCTTTCAGAGTCATTTCGGCTTTCAGTGTTGTTCGAATCTTATCCGTATTTTCACCGCTTGTGGTTGCGAACAACTGTTCGATAACTGCTTTATCTTTTTCACCTGCGTCTTTCGGCAGGGGAAGGAGCTCAGCATCACGCAGGAATTGTTTCATCGTCTTTCCCGTTCTTCTTCCGTGACACACAGCATCGAGCAATGAGTTTGTACCCAGACGGTTCGCTCCGTGAACAGAAACGCAAGCGCACTCACCTGCAGCAAAGAAACCGGTGATTATCTTTCCTTTTTCATTTGCAAGAACATTACCGAAGTTGTTCGTTGGAATACCGCCCATTGAATAGTGTGCAGTGGGAAGTATCGGTATCGGCTGTTTAACGGGATCTATTCCCGCATACGTTTTCGCAAATCCTGTAATCTCAGGCAGGCGTTCTTTCAGCTTTGCTTCACCGAGATGTGTTAGGTCGAGGTTCACAAAATCTCTTCCGTCAATACCTCTGCCTTCGTTTATCTCCGTCTGAATGCTCCGTGTTACCATATCTCTTGGGGCAAGTTCCATAACGGTGGGTGCATAATTCTTCATAAAGCGTTCGCCGTCTTTGTTCAATAACGTTCCGCCTTCACCCCTTGCTCCTTCGGTAACGAGTATTCCGAGCGGATATAATCCCGTGGGATGGAATTGCACGAAAGCATTGGATGTTACCCTGTAAGCTCTCCCGTATCCTCCTGTTCCGAACATTACAGCTTTGGAATGAAAGATGTGAATTGAACAATCTTTAATATTATAAGCAACAAGGCCTTTGCACGTATTATTCTCTATTATAAGAGATAAGATAAAATATTCCGAGTAGAAATGAACGTTATGCTTGACGCATTGTTCATAAAGCGTGTGGAGTATTACGTGTCCTGTTCTATCAGCGGCGTAGCATGCTCTTAAAACGGGTACTCTCTTTGAGACACCGTCTTTAATAACTTCTTTTGTATGACCCCCGAACTGCCTTTGTGCTATCTTACCATCTTTAGTCCTGCTGAAAGGAACACCCATGTGTTCGAGCTCGTAAATAACCTCGGGCGCTTCGGTGACCATCATTTCGATGGCATCCTGGTCACCGAGGTAATCGCTTCCCTTCACGGTATCGAATATATGCCACTCGATAGAATCGGGTTCTTCGTTGCCAAGAGCGGCGGCGATACCGCCCTGTGCGGCACCCGAATGTGACCTTGTAGGAAAGACCTTCGAAATGACTGCTACATCCGCATATTCGCAGGTTTCGACAGCCGCACGCAGCCCCGCTAGTCCCGCTCCTACTATTATTAGATCGTGTTTATGTATCATTTTATAAAACTTGTTTCTTTCTAAAATTCGGTTTATTAAAAAGATAAAATTGTATTCAAGCCGAGGAACCAGAACGCAATTCCGGAAATAATGAGTATTATATAGAGTGTTATATTCCAGAACGGTTTCATCTGGTAATCGCGGATAACATTCCATGTCCCGCTCAAGCCGTGCCACAGACCGAGAGTGATGAATGAAAGGTCGATGACCTTCCATACCGGTGAATGCAGGCGTAGCATCACAGCGTGATATGTATGTCCTGTGTCCGGCGATGCGTGCATCAGGATATAGTGTCCCACCAGCAGAAGTACGAGAACTATTCCCGATATCCTCTGGAAGAGCCAGGTTGAACTTCCCGATGTCCGTGAACCTTCATATTCGTATTTATTATACATTGTGATAATTTTAATGTTTAAAAAACTTTTTTAAAATATTAGATAGCCCATACCGGCTACCATAATGATACCCAGTATATAGACAAACGCCAGCACCTGTTTGTGGTATCTTGCCCCGTTGCCAAGATCGATGAGAGCAATCCTGACGCCGTTCAGAGCGTGGAACATTACTAGCGCTCCCAGCGCCCATTCAAAAAATATGAATACAGGTGTTCTGAAGAACGCCATCTCTTCGTTAAATGCCGCTTCTCCTCTCAATAGACCGGTCAGTGCAACGATGTGAACATAAAGGTAGAGCGTAAGCCCGAGTCCCGTAAGACGGTGCAGAATCCATGCCCAGCTTCCCGTATGTTTTTTGTATGACATCATCACAGACATCCATCTTGAGAAAAATGCTGTTTTTTGATAGGACATTATTTCCTCACTTTAAAATTGAATAAAAATGTTTTGAATTTAAAAATCTTGAATCTTTCCAAAACCTTAGAATTTATCAACGCGTATATTTTCCAGCTTTACTTATTATCCAAAGTATTAATTATTAGAAAAGCTTTTCTGCTTCTAACCCCCCTTAGTCCCCCCTTTAATCAAAGGGGGGACTAAGGGGGGTTTTGGAAAAAATCTAAACTTAATCTAAAATCAAAGCCAAATGCTTCATCTTATTTGAGTTCCATTTTTGGTTACCACTCCATAAAAAGATCTTAATAATAATACTTTAAACCCGTAATGCTATCAACTGTGGGCTTTCAATTAGCTATATCATAGTTCTGAAATATACCATTCAGGCCGGAATTTGTATTTTATCTGCTATTTCTCTTCCTGCTTTTAATGCCTCTTTGTTCATCTTAACAATGTTCTCGCCCTTGCTCCCGAAAATCAGCTCAATTGCATGTTCGAGCTTCGTGTAGTCGATATCAAGGAACGGTGATGCCGCACCCAGTATTACTATGTTGGCTGATTTAGGTGATTTCATCTCATGCGCAATCCCGTCGGCATCAAGAGCGATATGCCTCGGAAGAGATTCTATCTCTGCGATCACTTTTCCTATCTCAGGGTAATTTGGAATATTGATAAAAGGTTTTGTATTTGTTATTAACCAGCCATCAGGAGAAAGCATCGGAAGATACCTTAATGATTCCATCGGCTCGACCGATATTATCATATCCGCTTTGCCGAATGGGATAAGATCGGAAGCAATTTCTTTATCCGATAAACGCAGGTGTGACTGCACATCACCGCCCCGCTGGCTCATCCCGTGAACTTCGGATTGTTTGATGTTCAATCCCGCTTCGATAGCTGCGAAACCTATCGTTGCGGCAATTGTGAGTATACCCTGTCCGCCGACTCCTGATAAAATAATATCTTTCTTCATTTTGCTTTGCTTTTAGTTTTTTCTTTTACTTTTTTCCTTGTTGTCTCAACGCATTCTCTTCTGGGAATTATTACAGAGACACCGTTGTACTCAAATTCCCTTTTAACTATTTTCACATTCTCTTCGTGATGTTTTTTCAAAGGACTTATCACTTTGATATGCTCTTTCTCTACACCTACACCTTTGCAGATATCCTCAAGCTTACCTGTTCCTGATGAAGGCTGACCGCCGGTCATCGCTACCGTAGCATTATCGAGTATGAAGACCGTAATTGGTGATCTGTCATTAACTGCATCAAGCAAGCCGGTGATGCCGGAGTGCGTAAAAGTTGAATCTCCAATTACAGCAATCGACGGAACCAGTCCCGCATCAGCGGCACCTTTAGCCATAGTGATGGATGCTCCCATATCCACGCAAGAGTTCACCGTCTGATAAGGAGGCAGTGCGCTGAGCGTGTAGCATCCGATATCCGAGAACACCCTGCCCGCAGTGTAATTTTTCATAACCTCGTTGATGGCAAGAACCGAATCGATATGCGGACATCCTTCGCATAAAGATGGCGGTCTGGGTATGACCACCGGCGGGATATCTTTCCCTCTTGTATCCTTTTTTCCGAGAGCAACCGCAACTATGTTCGGATTTAATTCTCCGTCACGCGGGACGGTACCGTCCAGCCTGCCCGTGACCTTCAATCCGTTTGAAGTAAGACCTTTCAGCAATTCTTCTATGAACGGAGCGCCTTCTTCTAGAACAAGTATGTTTTTGCATTCCGAAACCAGCCTGTTAATATGATTCTTCGGAATAGGGTAGTGGTTGATCTTAAGAACCGGGAAAGGGACTTTGTTATCAGGAAAATTCTCCAGCAGGTAATTGAATGCGATACCGCTGGCAATAATACCCATGCTCTTGTCTTTTCCTTCGAAGTATGTATTGAACGAAGAGTCCTCTGCTTCCCTGTCGAAATTCTTCTGGTTTTCAAGAAGTACTTTATATCTCTTTCTTGCGATCGCCGGAAGAAGAACGAATTGCCTGAGGTCTTTTGGCATGGAGAGGTCATTTTCTTTACGAGGTTCTTTCCTGATAACTCCAGCTCTTGAATGTGCGAGCCTTGTGGTTATCCTGATCATAACAGGGGTACCGTATTTCTCTGATATCTCATAACCGTAGTGAACCATATCGTACGCTTCCTGCTGTGAGGCGGGTTCCAGTATCGGTATCATTGCAAATTTTCCGAAGAACCTGGAATCCTGCTCATTCTGTGAAGAGTGCATGGACGGGTCGTCAGCCACAACTACTATCATCCCGCCGTTCGCACCCGTTATGGAAGAATTGACGAACGGGTCTGCAGCTACGTTCAATCCCACGTGTTTCATGCAGACCATCGAACGTTTACCCGCATATGACATTCCTAATGCGGCTTCCATTGCAGTTTTTTCGTTAGTTGACCATGTGCGGTGTATGTTTTTTTCGCGAGCCGTTTTTGAACGCTGTACGTATTCCAGTATCTCTGTAGAGGGTGTTCCGGGATATGCGTATATGCCCGATAGTCCGGCATCGATAGCACCCTGAGCAATTGCTTCATCGCCTAATAATAATGTCTTGTTCATAGTATAAATGTAATTTTAAGGTTGTTAGATGTAAGACGGAACATTATCTCCATTACAATATTAAGTAAAATTATAGTTTTTTTGGAGTCAAAAGGGAAGAATTTTTTAAAGAACCGGAAGTGCACCTTTCCGGGTTAATTTGTATGAAAGATTTTAATTATACTTTTCTCAGAATAAAAATTATTAATTGAAGTTATGCAGAAGAGGGCAATGAAGGATTTCAGGAATATATAAACGAATAACAATATATGATAAGTTATTATTAAAACAGAATAATTTCATATTTACTTGAAATCCTTCATTGCCGGCTTTATATTTTTTCCATACTAACTGCTCAAAACTATTTGCATATTGTAATTTATAGTTACAATTAATGGGGAAAATCAAATACATTTTTTTACTTTATCCATGAGGCTTGCCTGCCTTATAAAATACATTTTATTTTTATTCTTTATTTTTTTAGTACCGCTGTTTGCACAGGATAAAAATGAACTTGATGCATATTATAACTCGAACATTCGAATGATAACTGATTCAGCAGTAGAATATTACTCGGCGTATACAGATACGCTTTTCGAAAGTCTGGATAGTTCATATCGTGATCTCTCAGATGACTATTACCATTATTTCAAAGATTCCATTTATGCCGATTCCAGAAAGTCGCTAAATGAAACCGGAAGGAGATCGCTGAAGGAAATGGCAGGTATTCTGTTTTCTCAATTCTCTGATTATCACAAAAGTAAAATAGATTCACTAAAACAAGAGGTTTCGGATTTTTTTAAAAAACTTAATGAGGCAAAAAATAATAATTCGGTCTGCACAGGATGTATAACAAAAGGAGATTTTAATGCAAAGCTGGATAATTACCGTGACCTGCTGGATAGCATCGGGGATGCTTTCCAGGATAGAATAGGTCTCAGGGCAGATATAGCGGATTCCTTGTTCACCGACAGTCTTTACGGGTGCGAAGATTCATTGGGCGGATTCACGGATTATCTCCTTGAAAACGAACCCGCAACAACTACTTATGCTTTTGCTAAAGCAGAAAATAAGGAGAATAGAGAAGAAAATGTATCTGAACTGGACCTTGAGCTAATATACATAAACCATGAAAGCTACAGGGGCAGGGATAACGGAATTCACGAAAATTCATTCTCGCCTACGATTTTGTATACCCATAGTTCCGGTCTGGGGATAACGGGAGGGTTGAAATGGCTGAACCATGCAAAACATAAGCTCAATGAATATGACATAGGATTATCATACAGCCGAAGGATATCAGATCTTTTTTCAGGGTCATTATCTTATACACATTTTTGGTTCAGGGACAGCTCCGCTCTCATCAGATCTGATCTGAATAATAACCTTGAGGGGGGTCTTGATCTGAACTCCAGGTATGTGAATGCCGGGCTGGTTATGGATCTTGATTTCGCAGGCAAGAATTCTGAATTTTCTACCTCAATAAGCGGCTCTATACCTCTCCATATTTCTGAAAAATTTTTGGGCGGAATATTATCATCCGAACCGGAGATAAAATTGACTTACGGCCAACAAAGTTCGGCCCTTATAGCCCGCCGCCGCATCAGGAGAGCACTTGCGGACTCACTAAAAACTTCATCCGTATTCGGGATAATGGACTATGAATTGAATTTTCCTTTTGATCTTGAGTATAAACATCTCATAATAAGCCCCTCATTAACATATATTATTCCTGTCAATGTCCTCGATGCAAGCACAAACCACGGTTTTTTAAGCTTCATGATCGACCTGACAGTACCGGTAAGGTTCTATTAATATAATGATCCCGCCAAAATATGACCTGTATCATTGGTTAACCTCCTTATATTGAGTATATTTGAAGTTACAGGAACTGCTGAATCATTAAATCAAACAACCTGTCAACTGATAAATAAGCACCACTATGGGCATACAACAATTAGATAAGATATTTAACCCTAAACGGATTGCACTCATCGGCGTGAGCATTAACCCCGAAAGTGTGGGAGGGAAAGTACTTAGTAATTTGATCGGGAGCGGGTTCAGAGGGGTAGTTTATCCCGTAAACCCAACCGCCGAAGCTATACAGGGAATACAATGCTATCCCGATATGAAAAGCCTTCCCCGGACCCCTGATCTGGGTGTGATATGTTCAGCCGCTTCGCAGGTACCCGGACTGGTACGCGAATGCGGTGAAACAGGAATTCCCGGTATTATAATCATGTCCGCTGGATTCAGGGAAGAAGGAGAAGAAGGTAAAAAACTTGAACAGCAGATCCTCGAAGAAGCTAAGAAATTCGACGGGATGAGGATTATCGGTCCGAACTGCCTCGGCGTTATCGTTCCTTCACTGAACTTGAATGTTAGCTTCGCTCCCGGTTTGCCCAGGAAGGGAAATATTGCATTCATTTCCCAGTCAGGTGCATTATGTACATCTATTCTTGACTGGGCGATGGAAGAGAAAATAGGGTTCTCTCATTTCGTTTCGATAGGTAATATGCTCGAAGTTGATTTCGGTGACCTGATAGATTATTTCGGAGAGGATGAAAACACACACTCCATTCTATTATATATCGAATCGATGACCAACGCAAGAAAGTTCATGACTGCAGCAAGGGCTTTCGCTCATACCAAACCCATTGTTGCATACAAAGCGGGACGGTTTCCCGAATCTGCTAAAGCCGCCGCATCCCATACGGGAGCTATGGCAGCGGAAGACGATGTGTTCGATGCGGCATTTCGGAGAGCAGGAATAACGCGTGTATTTGATATAGGTGATATATTTGACTGCGCGGAACTGATCGGACGAAATAAAATTCCGAAGGGACCGAATCTCGGAATAGTTACCAATGCAGGCGGTCCCGGTGTTATGGCTTCCGATGCACTCATTGCACACAAAGGTTCTCTCGCAGTCCTATTAGATGATACTATGACAAACTTAAATTCTACTCTGCCTCCTTCGTGGTCTCACGGGAATCCCGTGGATGTTCTTGGTGACACGAATTCAAAGCGCATGTCGAAAGCGGTTCAGATAGTTCTGGCAGATAAAGGTGTGGATGCTGTACTGGTCATTCTCACACCACAGGCAATGACGAACCCCTCAGCTATTGCAAGAGCCATAAGCCAGTTATCTCTTGATACGAAGAAACCTATCCTTGCATCATGGATGGGCGGACTGAAAATGAAGGAAGGAATTCAGATACTCAATGATGCGGGAATACCGACCTACGCGACCCCTGAACAGGCGGTCCGCGCTTTTATGAACCTTGTTACTTATGGACGTAACATAGAAAGCTTATATGAAACACCGAGAAATATTCCCGTGCAATTTTCGATCGACAGGGATAGGCTGAGGAAAGATTTTATCGAGCTGATGTTACACAGCGGAGATATACTTTCCGAAGATATATCCAAATCTCTTTTAAATGCTTACGGGATTCCCGTTACGCAGCCGATTCCTGCTTCTTCTTCCGATGAAGCGGTAAAACTGGCAGGAAAGATAGGGTATCCTGTTGTTTTAAAAATTAATTCTACCGATATCACACACAAGACCGATGTCGGCGGAGTGATGCTAAACCTGCAGAACGGTGAAAGTGTGAAAGTTGCTTTTGATAAAATAATGGCAGGTGTCAGACAGCACAGCGCTTATGCAAGGATCGAAGGCGTGACCGTCCAGCGTATGATAAAAAGCAAAGATGCGGTTGAGCTGATACTCGGGATTAAAAAGGATAATGTTTTTGGAACGGTGATGATGGTCGGTATGGGAGGTACGGGAGCGGAATTGTTTAAAGACAGGTCACTTGGTTTCCCGCCTTTGAACGAACGTCTTGCTCTCCAGATGCTCGAATCATTGAAGATCTTCCCATTGCTTAAAGGTTACCGCGGAAGCTCCCCGGTGAATTTAGATAAACTCATCGAGATCCTTATACGGCTTTCTTATCTCGCTGCGGACTACCCCGAAATAAAAGAACTGGATATCAATCCTCTTCTTGCATCAGCGGAAGATATCACCGCACTTGATGCAAGGATAGTAATTGATAAAGAATTGATTGGTAAGCAGGTTAAACGATTCTCACACCTTGTACTCTGTCCCTATCCCGAAGAATATGTGAGCACAATTAAATTAAAGGACGGAAGCGATATTATATTCCGTCCAATAAAGCCCGAAGACGAGCCTATGTGGATGGACCTGCTCGAAAGCTGTTCGAAAGAGTCCATTTATTCGAGGTTCAGGTATTTCTTCAGGTGGGACTCGCACCAGACGGCAACCCACTACTGCTATATCGACTATGACCGCGAGATAGCGATAGTTGCAGAGATAACGAAAGGAAATAAGAAGAAGCTCGTAGGCGTGGGCAGGCTTATCGCAGACCCCGACCACGAAGCGGTGGAGTACGCTGTCCTTATCTCCGATGCATGGCAGAATAAAGACCTCGGGAGCATACTGACCGATTATTGCCTTGAGATAGCAAAGAAGTGGGGACTCAAACGCATCGTAGCCCAGACCACTTCCGATAACCGGAGGATGATAAAGGTATTTGAGAAACGTGGATTCGTAATTATTCCCGATGTGTCAAGTTCGCTGGTGGATGTGGTGAAGGAGATAGGGTGAGGATGCTTGTCCCCCCTTAGCGAAAGGGGGGTTAGGGGGGTTCTTACTGTGGTGTCAGGAGCTCATGATATACACACGAATTGGATTCCTGCCGGAGTTTACCCCGACTTCAGGTCGGGGCAGGAATGACAATCCTTCACTCTTCCACCACAATCTCGCACTCGGGCAGTGAATTTATGAACATCTTACCGTAAAACTTGTTTATCACCCTGCTGTCGAGGATAACGAGTATTCCCTTATCCGTCTTATTTCTTATTAATCTTCCCGTTCCCTGTTTAAATTTCAGTATCGCTGACGGAAGAGAAAGCTCCATGAACGGGTTACCGCCGCGCTTTACTATAGCTTCTATCTTTGCTTCTATTATCGGGTGGTCTGGGACATCGAAAGGCAATTTGGTGATTATAACATTTCGCAGACTGCTTCCCGGCACGTCCACCCCCATCCAGAAGCTGGCCACACCGAACAGCACGGAGTTGATGTTCTTCTTGAAATCGTTCAGTAATTTGTGTTTTGGCATTCCGTCTCCCTGTGCATAAACGTCTATCCCTGCTTCCGTCAATTTCTCATGAAGCTCTTCGTACATCTGTCTGAGCAATCGTGAATTTGTAAACAATACCAGCGCACCGCCGTTGGTCATTGTGATGTACTCGAATATCTTTTCTTTCAGGTTCTTCTCATATTCACTCTGCTCGAAGAAATCCGATACTTTTTCCAATTGCTTCTGTTTCGGCTCGGGAATATTCTTCGGAATGTAGATGGTCATTTGGTTAGGGTAATCGAAGACCGGATCAAGAATAGATTCCTTCACCATCTCCGCACCGATAGACCTCTTGAAAAAATGGAGTGACTTGCTTATCGAGAGCGTTGCAGATGTCATAACAGATAATCTGTTCTCAGTAAATACGTTGTTCCTGAAATAGTCCGCCATATCGATGGGTGACATGCACAATTCGGTGTTCGACCTCGCCCTTCCGGAAAATTCCGCCCAGTAAACATGGTCATCGAGCTTCTGGTTCACGAAACAATTGATTGTATTTGCAAATGCGGAGCATTTAGTGTGATAGTTCTTCAGCTCACTTTCTTCGTCATCGGTCTTTGCTCTCGGTACAAGATTCAGGATCGATTCGGCGAGTCCCTTCAATGTCCTCTCATAAGTATCGCTTATGATGATAGGCTCCCTGACTCTTATCATGTTATCGAATTGATTTTTCCGGAAAGAATTCAGTATCTGTTCAATTTCATCGAAGAAGTATTCATTTTCAGACAGTATGCCGTTTATTTCATTTGCAAGGGAGGAGAACCTCTGGTTCGCTAAAAAGCCCTTCTGCGTTTTGGGATTATACAGCCTGTACAGCCAGAACCTTATCTGCTGTTTTGTAACGGAAGGGGATACGTTCTCTGCCGCGATCTGCTCTATCTGGTGTGACTCGTCGAATACCGCAAAATCATCCGCAAAAAGGTATCCGGAAGACTTCCTTTCATAGAAGCCGAACAGCGTGAAGAACAGGTAATGATTAAGTATTATCAGGTCGGCGTCTTTCAGCTTCACCTTCGCCTGCTGGAAGAAACAATTGCTGTTCTCCGAACCGCAGGATTTTGAAGTGCAAACACCTTCCTCGGCAAATATCTGGCTCCAAACGTTCTCGTCTATCTTGAATGGGATATCCTGCCTTGTTCCCTGTCCCGTAACCTGCACGTGGTTGTAGATCTTCTCTAACTGTTCCTGTTCAGCATCCACGAAGAGATTATTTTTCTTGATGAGAGCATTATTGAGCCGTTTTGTGCAGATGTAGTTATGCCTGCCCTTAAGTATCTCCGGTTTGAACTCATACGGCAGTACTTTCTGCAGTGCAGGGATATCTTTTTTGATAAGCTGTTCCTGAAGATTTATTGTACACGTTGAAATGATCGCTTTCCGTTTCTCTGTTTTAGAAAATATTACGGATGGGACAAGATACGCAAATGATTTTCCCACGCCTGTGGGTGCTTCCACTATAAAGTGCGTTCCGTCCTCAAGCGATTCGGCTATCTGTACAGCCATATCCTGCTGGGGCTTACGGTACTCGAAATCCGGTAACTTCGATAATAAACCTTTATCAGAAAATATGCTCTCTATTTCTGATGTGAAATTTGACAATATCTTTTTTAATTTGTGAGATATCTTTTAATCAGCCATGTAAATTACTTTAAACCGAAAGACGATTCAAGGAAGAAGGATAACCGTTATGGGTTGTGTCAGGTCTGTGACCTGACGCGTCGGGTCTTAGACCCGACACCACACACAACATACACAGCTTTGCTGTTTGATCCAGTTTCATAACCCCCCTTAATCCCCCCTTTAATTAAAGTCGAAGATCCGCCCTTGGAGGAGCGGGATTAAGGGGGGTTTTAGGATAAGATTGAGTAGATATAAAAATATTATACCATTTCCATCCGAGTCTCTCGAAGAGGACTCGGATGAAGTACAAATTTGCAAAATATCACTAATTTTTTAGATTTCTTAATTGAATTCAATTTGGTATCTTTACTTTTGATAATAATGAAAAGAAGAGGATCTAATTACCCTATCGTTTTATATCCCCCAAAAACTCAAAAATACTATATCAATTTTCAATAATATTATACAATTAAAGGTCCAATATGGAATTACGTGAAAGAATAATATCAAATGCAAAAAAACATTACAAAAGAATAGTGCTTCCCGAGTCGACCGAGGAACGAACTCTCAAAGCTGCCGATATCGTTCTGCGTGAAAAGATAGCACAGATAACACTCATCGGAAATCCCGCTGAAATAAACTCCCTTGCAGCTAAGCTGGAATTGAAAAATATCAAGGAAGCTGAGGTTATCGATCAGAAAACATCTCCGAGAAGAGAAAAATACGCAGACAAGATGGTCGAGCTGAGAAAACACAAAGGCATGACGAAAGACGAAGCATTAAGACTGCTTAACGATCCGCTTTATTTCGCAACACTGTCTATAAAATGCGGTGATGCGGATGGTGAAGTAGCCGGTGCAATGAATGCAACAGGTGACGTCCTTCGCCCTGCTTTCCAGTATATTAAGACCGCTAAAGGCCTTAGCGTTGTATCGAGCTCGTTCATCATGGTGGTCAAGGATAAATCATTCGGCGAGAACGGTATCCTCTTGTTTGCCGATTGTGCGGTCAACCCGGACCCGACGGACAGGGAACTTGCCGAGATTGCTGTAACGACCGCAAGGACAGCGCGAGTAGTTGCTGGAATAGAACCGCGTATAGCTATGCTAAGCTTTTCTACAAAGGGAAGTGCTGACCACGAGCTTGTGAAAAAAGTGGTAAGCGCAACAGAAATAGCGAAGCAGATGGACCCGTCACTTATGATAGACGGCGAATTGCAGGCGGATGCGGCACTGGTAGAATCGATTGCAAAGAAAAAAAGCCCCGGCAGTCCAATCGCAGGCAAAGCCAATGTGCTTATTTTCCCTGACCTGCAGGCGGGAAACATCGGGTATAAGCTTGTACAGCGTCTCGCGGGTGCTGAAGCTATAGGACCTATCTCGCAGGGAATGGCGGCTCCAATATGCGATCTCTCACGCGGGTGCACCGTTGACGATATTATTCAAGTCATTGCTATCACTGCAAGTCAAGCTGCAGGAATAAATTAATATTTCAAATCAATTAATAGGACTTAATTAAAATGGTTGAAACTTTAGAGGACTATAGCATAAGTAAATCAGTTAAGTCCCAGTCTTCGCTTGTGAACAAGGTTGGTATCATCGGGTGCGGAGCGATGGGACAGGATATTTCCCTGCTGGTCAGCAGCCGTGGGATGGATGTGGTCTTCATTGAAATATCAAATCTCAGGATAAAGCAGGTCTTCAATGAAATGAATGCCAAGCTCGACGAGATGATAAACCGCTGGGGATTTACCCCCAGCGAAAAAAGAGCTGTTCTATCGCGTATCAAAGGTTCTACAGATTACACCGTCCTGAAAAGATGCAGCATCGTTATCGAATGTGTCAGCACTCATGGGTATGAAAATGTTATTCCCGTTAAAAAAGATATATTCAAGAAGATAGAGAAGGTTGTTCCGATAAAAACTATCATTGCATCGAACTCTTCATCTATAGTTATTTCGGAGATGTCATCGGTGCTTCACCATCCCGAAAGGGCAGTAGGAATGCACTTCCTTGCTCCTGCAATGAATGTGAAGATCATCGAGGTTGAACGTTCTCTCAATACGTCTGAGGAAACGCTCAACTTTGTTTACAAATTTGCAAAGATGATAGATAAAAAAGTGATACCGGTTAACGAATCCCCAGGCAATATCAGTACCAGGATCATCGTTCCGCTTATCAATGAAGCATGCTCTATGTATATGGAGGGCGTTGCAACTATAAAAGATATAGATGATACAATGAAAAAAGGCTACGGTCTTCAGCTGGGACCGTTCGAAATGGCGGACAAGATAGGGCTCGATAAGGTCGTGAAATGGATGGATAACCTTTATAAGGAGTTCGGTGACAGAAAATATAAAGTATCACCGCTTATCAAAAAGCTCTACAGATCTAACCGCCTCGGAAGGGTGACGGGAGAAGGCTTCTATAAATATATAAACGGTAAAAAGATCGCAACTAAAGAAGATTAATAGAAACTAAAACGGAATAAGTTAATTGAAATGAAAGTATTAGTATTAAACTGCGGAAGTTCATCTATCAAATACCAGCTCTTTGACATGGATAAAAAGGATGTGCTTGCAAAAGGTATAATAGAAAAGATCGGCATGCACGGTGCATTTATTAAAAATGAGAGGAGTGACGGGGATACAATTAAGCTTGAAGGCGAGATAATTGACCACCAGTCCGGTATAGATCATTTGCTTGGACTGCTTGTCAGCGCGAAGCACGGCAGCATAAAGAACCTCGAAGAAATAAATGCGGTGGGGCACAGGGTAGTACACGGTGCGGAAAAATTTAATTCCAGCATGCTTATTACGGATGAAGTGATAAACAAGATGGAAGAATGCATCGAACTGGCACCGCTGCACAATCCTCCCAATCTAAAAGGTATCTATGCAATGAAAGCTCTGCTCCCTAATGTGCCGCAGGTGGGTGTATTCGATACAGCTTTCCACCAGACTATGCCAAAGTATGCATACATGTATGCCATACCATACTCTTTGTATGAGAAATATAAAATTAGAAGGTACGGCTTTCACGGGACAAGCCACAGGTACGTTTCGAAAAGAGCGTGCGAGATACTCGGTGTAAAATATGAGCATGTAAAGATAATCACTTGCCACCTCGGGAACGGAAGCTCAATTGCGGCTATACATAACGGAAGGTCCGTAGATACATCCATGGGATTAACCCCCGTTGAAGGATTGATAATGGGAACACGGTGCGGAGATATAGATGCGGGTGTGCTGACATTTATCATGAACAAAGAGGAGATAAGCATCCAGACGACCAACACGCTTATCAATAAACACAGCGGCATGCTGGGAGTATCGGGTGTCTCATCCGATATGCGTGATATAGAAGATGCCGCTTTCAACAAGAAGAACGAGCGTGCAAAATTATCTCTCGAAATGTTCAATTACAGGATCCGCAAATATATCGGCGCTTACACTGCCGCGATGAACGGCGTGGATATCATTGTTTTCACGGGCGGTATAGGTGAGAACTCGACTAGGACACGCGAAGAAATTTGCAAGCATCTCTCGTTCCTCGGAGTAGATTTTGACCGGAAGACGAATGAAGGAAGCAGGGGCAAGGAGGTTGTAATTACAAAGCCGGATTCTAAAATTAAAGTGATCATTGTTCCGACAAACGAAGAGTTTGTGATAGCCGAGGACACGGTGATGATAGTAAGCAAGAAATAATTAAGACATGTTAAATTAATGTATTTAGTTTATCAGATGTTCTCGTAATTTTGCAAAACCCCCCTTAATCCCCGCTCCTCCAAAGGCGGATCTTCGACTTTGATCAAAGGGGGGATTAAGGGGGTTAGAATCTGAATCCTGAGAGTTATCACATATCTATGAATAATTATGGTTTTAAAACATCTAATACGAGACGGGATCTTAACTCATTTTTTAAAATAAAAAAACCGCCCCTTATCAGAGCGGTTTTAATTTATATAGTCAGATAATTTTTTCTATTCGAGCACGAATATATTTTTCTTCGCGCAGATGTCTTTGAGTATCTTCGGCCAAACGGTTACACTGACCTCACCGAGGTGGGCTTTTTTGAGCAGGTACATATATGTCCTTGACTGTCCGATGCCTCCGCCGACACTGAGCGGGATTTCATTGTTCATTATCGCCTGGTGATACGGCAGTTTGAGAAAATCAAGCTGTCCCGTCATTTCGAGCTGCATCTTCAGTGTTTCGGGATTTACCCTGACGCCCATTGAGGTAAGTTCATGGCGGCGTTTGGTAATGTGGTTCCAGACTAGAATATCACCGTTTATCCCGTGCATTGGCTGACCTTTTGCGGATACGGTGGGTGTTACCCAGTCATCGTAATCGGCGGCTCTCATTTCATGAGGATATCCGTCTTTCAATGTCCAGCCGATACCGATGATAAACACTGCCGGATATTTCTGCAAGATGGCGGTCTCACGTTGCTTGCGCGGCATATCGGGATACATATCAAGAATTTCTTCTGCGTGCAGGAAGGTCAGTTCTTCGGGCATATTGGGATATTTATCGCTCTTCAGTTTCGGGTATAATTCCTGAACAAGTTTCTCGGCCCCTTTAAGGACTTTCCATATTTTCTTTACTACGTCTTTCATGTAGTTAAGATTACGCTGCTCAGCGGTGATAACTTTTTCCCAGTCCCACTGGTCAACGTAACAGCTGTGGTCGTGGTCAAGAAAATAGTCTTTTCTGACAGCACGCATATCGGTAATCAGTCCTTCACCGACCTTCATGCCGAACTGTTTCAGAGCTACTCTTTTCCACTTTGTTGCGGCTTGAACCACCTGCGCATCAATAGGATGTTTATCGTAATCGTTAGATATATGGAACTGGATAGGTGTGCGTGAACCGTCACGGTCAAGATAATCATTTACTCCGCTTTCGACATCTACTATCAGCGGAACCTGAACCATAATAAGGTTCAGCTCTTTGCACATATTTTCTTCGATATAATGCTTTGCAGCGTAAAGAGCATGCATGGTTTCTTTCGGATCGAGTATAGACTTATAGTCCTGCGGCAGGATTTTTTCTACGTCTTCGTAATTACCGATACCGGGTCCGGCAAGATCTGCCTTCTTATTTGCCATTGTGTTTATCTCCTTTTAAATTATTTGTTTAGCTTCTTGTATTTAAACTCGTATGAGGCTGATGTTGAATTGAAAATTTTATATCTACTAATATACAATTTAAAAATAATTTTTGATAGAGATTGTTTTTGGGACAGTATATAACTCGTGGCTCGAGCAGAGACGGTTTGTCACGGGTGGTTTTGACTACTATCGCTTCAGCTCAGCGATTTCATCTTAACCCTCTCTTCGGGATTGGTGATAACCACTATTTTGCTGGGGGATTTAAGCACGTAATCGGGTTTGGGATTATATATCCATTCATTACCGCTTATTACAGCAAGCAGGAGGGTGTTCGGATGTTCATCCAGCATCAGTTCTGAGATCTTAAGCCCGTTATATTTTTCGCTGAGCACTATTTCTTCAACGCTAAGTTCTTTGTTCTTATCGGATAATGCTTTATCCAGCAAGCTCACAACATCGGGACGTAACATTTCTGAAGCCATCCTCACGCCTGCAATATAATTTTCGGAGATAACAGCATCTGCACCCGCTTTCTTCAGCTTATTCTCGTTTGCTGCATCCAGGCATCTTGCAACAACCCTGATATCCGGATTCAGATATTTTGCTGTCAGGCTTATCACAAGGTTACGGTTATCATCGCCCGTCGACGCAAATATCCCCTTTGCATTTTTTGCACCGGCTTTAATAAGAACCTCCTCTACATCTGCATCACCTTTGATGTAAACGACGTTGGGATATATCTTGCTGATGGAAGACAGGGTATTCTCGTTTTTATCTATTACAATTGTGCTCCTGTGTGTGGTATAGAGCTCATCAAGTATGTGCGAACCGACTCTGCCTACACCGCAGATGATATAATGATT
>JBEKSX010000067.1:0-16796 GCA_049516635.1 Ignavibacteria bacterium
CGGCAGCATGTTTCAGATTTTCTTTTGTATCTGCGATCCCGTCCAGAAGTTTGAACCATAGTTTTCCATGTTCTTTTTCGTTATTTGCCGTTTCTTCGAAAAAGGCAGCTATCTGTTCATAGCCCTCTTTTCGTGCAGCACTTGCGAAGTATGTGTACTTGCTGCGTGCCTGCGATTCACCTGCAAAAGCCGCCTGCAGGTTTTTTTCTGTTTTTGTTCCTTTTAAATTATTCATTTGTACTCCTATCTAATTAATTGCATTACAAGCTTAACTAAAATTTGTAAAGCATAACAGGAAATTATTTTTACTATTGAAATAATGAGTAATACCGTACCGGATCAGTTGATTAATCTAATAACTAAACGAATTTTATTCCGTTCGCTTTTAGTATCCATGAGAGCTGGCCGATATGCATAGGCTCATGGCGGATAGCATGATAAATAATAGCCCTTTTTGTGTTTTTCCCGCCAAATGTAGCACCGATTAAATTCGGTTTTTCCAGCTCATCCCCTGGTAATAAAAGCAATTGACTTATGGCAGAATCATGTACTTTATCGAGAGTTTGTAAAATTTCATCCAGAAGAGGCAGATCGTCGTTTTTGGTAGGGGTTGCACCAAGGGTGAATTTGTCAAGCCAGGGGATATCCACAGGTTTTCCTCCAAGACCTTCTATGAGGAGATAGTGCTCAGACCAAACCAGGTGCCCGGTGATCCACAGGGCACTGTTAAGTTTGATGCCGTTTATCTCATACCTTTTCTTAACATCTATATTCGGGAGTTTCGAAAGGTACATTTTCGTAAGATTGCGGACGCCCTGGAAAACGTCAGCCATTATGCGTGATTCTGAATTGTGTTCTGGCATATAATTTTAATTAAATTATTAAGAACTATCAATTTTTCAAGTCCAGCCGCGCAACATTCTCTATATGGAATGTATGCGGGAACATGTCCACCGGCTGAATCTTTGTAACTTCATATTTGCCTGAAAGAATCTTAATATCCCTTGCCTGCGTGGACGGGTTACACGATACATAAATTATCTTTTCCGGTTCCAGACGCATTATGTATTCTGCTGCCCCGGGATGAATACCGCTTCTCGGCGGATCAAGTATCATAGTATCAAAACGTTTCATCTTTGTTTCGAGCAAAAATAATAAATAATCTTTTACATCATAGGAAATAAATTCGCAGTTTGTAATATTGTTCAGCTTGGCGTTCTCGTTTGCGGAAGAAATGGAATCTTCAGACAGCTCTACCCCCGTGATACTATTTAGGTATTCCGAAATATAAATTGAAATGGCACCCGCACCGCAGTATAGGTCGAGTACATCCTCTTCCTTTTTAAATTCCCCAAGGTCCTTTACAACATCAAATAATAGTAAAGCCTGGGCTGAGTTGGTCTGAAAGAATGATGACGGCATTATCCTGTATGAATATTTCCCTATTTTTTCTGTAATATATCCGCTTCCGAAAATTATATCATAATATTCACCCTGTGCAACCTGTGCCTTTGATGTTGAGATCATATTTATAAAAGTTGTTACGCCCGGAATATTATGCTTTAGTTCCAGAGCATACTCACGGATCAGATTTCCGTTAATAGAAGATGTGATCAGGATAACCATCAGGTCATTCATATTTATGCTCTGGCGTATGATAAGAAATCTCAGATATCCTGAATGTATAAAAGTCGAATAAATAGACTCTCCCCTGGATTTGAAAAATTCCCTGGTGAGGTTCAGCACATCATTCGATACCCGGGATTGAAGGTGGCATTCGTTGATATCAAGGACCTTATCTATAAAATTTGGCATATGAAAACCAAGAGCGAACGACTTATCCATCTCTTCCGAATCTTTATCGGCTTCAGTAAGCCAGCGGTTATTCGAAAAGGAAAATTCCAGCTTGTTCCTGTAATAGTAAATGTTGTCTGCTCCTCTTACTTCCGGAACATCGGGTGACTCAATTCCCCCTATCCTTTGAAGTGAATCAATTACGCTTTGTTTTTTTAGTCTCAGCTGGTAATCATAAAGGAGGTTCTGCGTTTTACATCCGTTGCAGATACCGAAATGACCGCACCGGGGTTCCGTTCTGTATACAGAACCGTCTATAATTTCCAGAAGTTTAGCTTGAGCGAGATTTTTTTTCACCCTTAAGATACCTGCATTCACTTTATCTCCCGGAACGCAATCGTTCACGAATACAACAAGCCCGTCATCCGTTCTGGCGATGCCTTTGCCCTCTGTACTGAGATCCTGAATAGATAAACTTAATATTTGATCTTTTTGATAATTTGACATCTAAGACTCAGGTATAATCAATTTATTTGTAATTCTTAAAATTTCTTGTGAAGTTATTATTCTTTAAACCGGACAGGTACATCCTCAGGTGTAAATTAAATTTTATATTAAACTTTTCAGACCATTGCCTGTCAAAGATACTGTGTTACCCTACGTTGCCGAATGAATAAAATATCAAAACAAATCACGTTTTTGGTATTTGTTACAATTATTTACAGGTTTTGGGTTTTCAGATTATTTTAATAGCTTTAAATAAAAATCTAAATTTATTATTATATATAAAATATAATAATTATTCATGTAAAAATATTATACCGTGAAAGAACATAAAATTATTTCAGATGCAAAGAAGGTGATTCAACTTGAACGTAAAGCCATACTTGATCTGGAAAAGAGATTGAATGGAAGATTTTCAGATGCCGTAGAAATAATTTCTAAATGCAAGGGCAGGGTAATAGTTACAGGGATAGGGAAATCGGGAATAATAGCTCAAAAGATAGTAGCCACGTTAAATTCAACCGGAACTCCGGCTGTGTTCCTGCACTCGGCAGATTCAATACACGGTGATATGGGCATGATCCGCGAGGGCGACGTCGTCATTTGTATATCAAAATCGGGTGACAGCACCGAACTCGTTCAATTATTGACAGCCATAAAAAACTTTAATGTTAAGATAATTTCACTCGTGGGAGACGTTGATTCCCAGTTAAATGAGCTTTCCGATATCGTGATAGATGCTTCCGTAAAGCAGGAAGCCTGTCCTTTTAACCTCGCACCCACAACTTCCACTACCGTAGCTCTTGTCCTCGGAGATGCCCTTGCTATCGCATTGCTGAAGAAAAAAGATTTTACCAAAGATGAGTTCGCTATGCTTCATCCCGGCGGAGTACTGGGAAAAAAGCTTCTGTTAAGAGTGAACGACCTGATGGTCAGGAACAGCGGGATACCGGTGGTTAAGGAAAATACACCGTTCAAAGATATTGTTTTCGAAATATCTTCAAAAAGGCTCGGATGTACGTGCGTGGTTGATGCAAAAAATAAGCTCAAAGGAATCATCACAGACGGAGACCTGCGGCGGCTCCTCCAGAACCATCATGATTTTTCGCATATCTCGGCGAAAGATGTTATGAACAAGAACCCGAAGACTATTAACGAGAACATGCTCGGTGAGACCGCACTTGAACTGATGGAAAAGTATGCGATTACCCAGTTAATCATCATAGATAAGAAAAAAGTACCCATCGGTGTTGTACACCTGCACGATCTCGTAAAGGCAGGGCTTGGGTAATCTTCAAATATCAATTTTCGATGTTCAATAGAAGAGCCGGGAAAATTATTGGCATAATCTATTGTGCATTGTTCATTCCGATCTGCCTGCTGCTTAATTCCTGCAGTTCCGATAAAGTTGAACCCGTAAAAAACGATGTTATTTCCTCTGACAGCATTCCCTCGCAGGAAAGCCTTAATTCTACGGTAACGTTTTCCGATTCGGGAAAGGTAAAAGCAGTTCTGAAAGCCGGGAGGATAAGGGTCTATTCAAAATTCAATTATACGCTCATCGACGAGAACCCTTCGGTGGATTTTTACAAAGCCGGTGTCTACAGCTCCACGCTCACCGGTAAACGAGGTAAGATCTATGATCTCACAAGAGATGTCGAGGTCATTGACAGCGTGAAGATGGTCTCGACCGACAGCACAGTATTGAATGCAGACAAGCTATACTGGGTAAATAAAACCCAGAAAGTTAAATCTGACGGATTCGTTCATATACAAACGAAAACGGAAGATATTAGGGGAACCGGTTTCGAAGCCGATCAAAGCCTGAAGAACTATAAAATATACAAAGTAAGCGGACAGGTGGAGAAATAACTAATGTTCATTTTTCAAAGGCCAATAGCGGTACGTTTTTTAGATAATAAAGGGATTTTCCTGATCTGCACTCTTCTTATGATATTATTAACTTCTTTACCGTACTCTCAAGATAAGATCACTTTAAACTATGCGGACAGTCTTATAGGGAAAACTATCAACGGTCAACAGGTAAGGGAGGCGATAGGCAACGTTTCCTTAGCACAAAATGATGTAAAGATAACATGCGGCAGGGTAGTTCAGTATTTTGCCGAGAATAAAGCTGAACTGTATACTAATGTGAAGGTAGTGAAAGATACCATGACCATCACCGCGCCTATGGGCATTTATTACGGAAATGAATCGAAGGTGATATGTTCCCAGGGTGCCGTTCTGAATGATACGCGTGCAACATTAACCGCGGACTACGGTATATACCTGTTCAGCCAGGATCTTGCCAATTTTAGAGGTAAGGTAACGATTACAGATAACAAAACTTATACTATCACATCCGATGCTCTTGACTATTACCGTTCCGCCAATAAATCATATGCGAACGGAAACGTGAAGATAGTTACCGATTCAGCAACCATTTATTCGGACCATCTTATATATGAAAAGCTAATCGGCTTCTCTACAGCCACGGGCAATGTAAAAATTGACAGCGATTCCACCGAAATCCTCTCCGATAAATTAACTTATTCCGAACCGGAAAGAAAATCCATTGCTGAAGATAATGTCAGGATACATTTTCTGAACAAGAATGCGGTAGTTTACGGCAATTACGGGGAGAACTATGAACGTATAAATTATTCATTCGTCCGGGGAAAGGCCAAACTGGTCCAGATAGAAAATCGAAAAGGCAGAGAAGACACTTTATTGATCTACAGCAGCAGGATGGAATCATTCCGCGATAAACCCGAGCATTATATTGCAAAAGACAGTGTCAGGATGATACGCTCTGATTTTCTTTCCAGGTCGAATATAGGATACTATTTCAGAGACGTCAGCGGTACGGGCGGGGTAATCTCTTTATCCGAAAATCCTGTTGTCTGGAAAGAAAACCTCCAGGTGACCGGGGATTCCATTTATGCATTTTTCAAGGAAGACATCGATAAGATCTATGTAAATAAAAGCGCATTCGCAATCCAGCAAAATAATATTTATAAAGACCGTTACGATCAGATATCCGGTGTTTTCATGTTCATGTCATTCATGGATAATGAGATTGATTACATACGTGTAGATACGAACGCTGCAAGCATATATTTCTCGTATGAGAACGGAAATCCGAATGGGGTGAACCGTGCAACGGGAAAAGAAATCATTTTGTATTTTAAAGATAAGCTGGTGTATAAAGTTAAGGATGTCGGGGACCCGAAGGGAAAGTTTCTGCCGGAAAATCTTATCAATCTGGCAGACCTAAAATTGCTGGGCTTCAAGCTGAGAAATGACAGGCCTGTGAGAGAGGAATAGAATCCCAAGCTAGGTCCTGCAGTTACATACTATGATTAGTATATATGTTTTTCGATCTTCCATGGCTAAATAATTAGAATATCAATAGCTATTTTTCATTGGAGTTTAAGAATAAATTAAGTAAATTAGTATAATATTCAAGTTTTAAGATAAGTTAGTAGGGGAAAAAATCTTATTTATATCACTTAATTAAATGATATTTTTAATAAAAATGTAACTTTATGAAATTTTTTACAAAATTTTTTATTGCCGGGTTTATAATACTTACATTCAGTAAAGTTACCGAAGCCCAGTTTATAAAATTTACCCCTAAGACTTACATCATTAATGCCACACAGTTTGCGATTAATAATTTTGCGCCTAATGCAACATTATACGACATTGCGTCAGCATACGGCCTAGATAGTACCGGTAAAGCAAATGCATGGCAATATTTGTTTTACAATCCGGTCAATGATTCCGGTTATGTCGTTGTCGGGACAGTGATAAACCTCTTAGGTTTTATTGCAGTCGGCTCGACAACACCTACTTTGCCGGGGGTATTCCTTCGTCCTCTGGGCACGTCATTTTGTGAGAGTGATATTGAAATGTCTGCTGTGGAGATCGGAGGAGGAAGACAGTTTCGTCAGCTTCATCCAGCAACAAGGATCACAGCTACTGTTTACAAGTACCCTCTGTCGCCTGATACATCAAAGGCATACTGGACAAATTTATACACTGATACTCTAGGTACACAGTTCCAGGTATTTGTTGTTGATGGCACGACCTGCCAGCTGGTTGTTATCGGTATAAAACCCGTATCGTCCGAAGTCCCGAAGGGATTTGAACTTTATCAGAATTATCCGAACCCGTTCAATCCGGTAACGAAAATAAAATTCGCTGTCCCGAAAACAGAATTTGTGAATGTGAAGGTTTATGATGTACTGGGAAATAAACTAAAACAGCCGGTGAATCAGATTGTACAGGCAGGAATTTATGAAGCTGAGTTTGACGGAAGCAATTATTCCAGCGGATTGTACTTCTATAGTATTAACGTATCAGATCCATCGGGAGGTCCTGTACAATATAGCGAAACAAAAAAAATGCTGCTCGTAAAATAAATCATAGAAACTCGAATTACTTAAATCAATATATAAAGGGTAATGAACACGATCGATCTGATAAATAAGGTATCAGCTAACAACAGAATAGCCACAGGTAGAGCAGAAATGATAATTAGTATTATCCTTGAGAAGATAATCGATAAGCTGAGAAAAGAAGGCGAAGTGAGCATCGAAGATTTCGGCACATTTAAGCTCGAAAAAAAAGAACCGGGCTCTGATTATTTAAGCGGTTACAACAAGGAACACGGTATATCTGTATCTTTCCATCCCGAAAAGAAATTTTTGGATGTAATTAATTCTTAAAAACGGTCAGAATCAAGTTTTAACATGGTTAAACAAGAAGTAATAGACAAAATATCGGGTTATTTCAGACTTACCGGCTTCGAAGCGGAAAAGATCTTCGAGGATATTTTTGCTATAATCATGGAAGGTGTTAAAGAAGACAACATTGTAGACGTGACCAATTTTGGTGAATTTATTATTAAGTATGATAACGGCAAAGGTGAGAGGTACGAAAATAACGCTTTACCTCCGGGAGTATCATACAAAAGAACGGTTGAGTTTTTAGCAGCAACGGAATTTGAAGAAGAGCTTAGGGTTAACTCTTACGAGACCACAAAAGATATTGCAGATACATATATAAATAAAAAACCAGAAGAAACGCCCGAAGTACATTCGGATGAACCGGACATGCATGCAGTTGAAGAAGAGCTGATGAAAAAGCGGGAAGCCATTTTAAGCAAATTGGCAGAACCGATAATTTCCGAATCTACCGCACCTGTCGGCGAACCGGTGACAACACAATTGGAAAAGACACAAGAGACTGATGAGCCGAAAAAGATATTACAGCCGCAGCAGGATCTAAAACCGGAATTATATGAAACAACAAGTACAGATACAGACGGTTTAGAAACAAAAAAGATACCCGAAGAGGAGACAGCAAATACACCATATTTCGTGGGTGAAGACATTTCAAAAAAGACTTTTTCAGATTACCTATCGGAGGTTGGTACTGTTTCAAAGCCTGAAACAGTGAAGACAGCGGAACCGGAATATCAGCCGACGGTCATACCTCTTGCTGCAGTTGAGCTGCATAAGGAAATAGTGCAATCTAAACCGGAACCGGTAAAAGAAGCTCCGGTTATTCCTCCGTCTGAAACAGTGATTCCCGAAGAACATGCCGAATCTAAGGCACAGGATAAGTCTTACTATATCTGGTATAAAGACTCGGAAGCAAATCCTGCAGAAACACAAAATATGTCATATGAATACGAGCTTCTATACCAGGCTGCTAAAGAAGCAGAATATAAATCAAAGCTAAAGATTTACGTAACAACCTTTATATTATTTTTCTCAATAGTTCTGGTCTTGCTTATATTTTCGCCGTTGATCTACAAAGTATTTTTTACTCCTGAAGAGATACAGAACACCGAGAACATAACGGAGCAGGTGGTGACTGACCAGATGTCACAGCAAAAAGCTGCTCCGAATGTACTGCCGCCTGAAACGAACGGACAGCAAAATACACAGCCGGCAGATACTACAAAGAAGGAGGTTACGCCTCCTGTTACTGCCGAACAAAATCAGGTTCAGCAACAGACCCCTCCTCAGCAGCAAACGCAGCCAACAGAACAGAAACAGGAAGTCCAGAAGCAGACCCAGCCTCCTCCGCAAACTAATGAACCGGCTATTGAAGGAGTTACGAAGAACAGTATGGGATGGCAGGACAGTAAGTTCAATGTTATTTACGTAAAACTGGATAACGGCAAGTACGCTTTCCAGGAATCATCATGGGATTCCGAGGCAAAGGCAAATAACAGGATAAACGCTGTGGATAAACTTAAGCTCACCGGTATGAAAGGCAGTGCCGTAAAAGTTGATATCCCCGGAAAGGGAGCATGGTTCAGGGTAAGGTTCGGTGAATTTTCATCGTTACAGGAAGCACACAGCAAAGCCGAAGAGCTCAGGAAAAAAGAAAAATAGTTTCACGTTTTTCTTCTGCCTATCACTCTAACCGCAAATATCAATATACACAAAAGCAGAATAACACCTGTTGAATAATAACCGACTACTCCTATTATGTCTCCGTGTTCAGCATAAAAAGTAATTTCAACGTTTGCGATTATCTCTCTTGTTCTTATACCCTGAGTATCATATGCTATTTCGTCGTATACATTGCCGAGAGGGTCGATGAACGCAGAAATACCTGTCTGGGCGCTTCTGACTATCCATTTTCTGTTCTCTATGGCACGCAGGACAGCAAAACGTTCATGCTGTATGGGTCCCGCTGTTTTACCGAACCAGCCGTCATTAGTGACGATAACCAGGAACTCGGCGCCATTCCTGACGGCAGAACTGACATAATCGCTGAAAACGGATTCGAAGCATATAAGCGTTGAAAATTTAGTCCTAATTTTTTCATCGGTGTTAACCATTTTGAAAACGAGAAGCCCGTTACCGAAGTCCCACGAACTTATACCTACCTGCCACTTAATTAGTTTGCCCAGGAATGGGAGGTATCTCCCGTAAGGGACATTTTCACTGAAAGGCACAAGTTTCGATTTCTTGTGTATCTGGTATTCCGGTTTGGTCCTGTCCGGTTCGAGCAAGATCGCTGCATTGAACTGTTTATACCTTGTCCTTGAAATGCTCATTATCCTGGAATCGGTCGGTGCTGTATTTGAATCGGGATATTCTTCCAGATGCGGGATGCCCATGAGAAGATATTTTCTATTCCGGTTCACGAATTCTATAAATTTCTGCGTGTCCTGAATATCGGGATCATAAAAGAAATAATACGGTACTGCAGTTTCGTGCATAACAATTAGATCCGGTGAGGGCATGAGTGCATCATTCAATAAACTTATATATAAGCTGATAATATCATCCTTCTTGCTCAGTTTCCATTTATCGAAAGGATCAACGTTCGCTTGGATCATTGTGGTCTTGATAATTTTAGTCGAGTCGGTTGATGTATAATATTTTGATGTATGGGCGGTGTTTTTTAGGTAGTAATAAGAATATACGTTGGGACCGATGATAAGTATTAATAGAACGATATAACAGATCACTGCTTTTTTTGAAGCTGTAGCCCACTTTTTTAGTGAAAAATTATAGATAAGGAAATATAGTATTACAGAGATAACACATATTACGAATGTTATCCCGTGCACCCCGATGTACTCTGCATATTGAATGCGGTTTAGATTATATGTTTCGGTATTGCCTAACTCGATCCACGGGTAAGCGAGCTGACCGATATTATGCGAATACTCGAATCCGGTCCAGATCAAAGGGAAAAGGATAAGAGCCGTTTTCAGGGTGAAATATTTTTGGACGAAGTAAATTATTAAGATGGGTACAAGAAAAAAAAGCGGATGTATTATTACCGTGGCAACTCCACCGAACTTGAGGAAGAAATCATCGCTTGACCAGCCGGCGATCCAGTATAAAGTGAGAGCATTGAAGACCAGCATTGTAAAATATCCCCTGTGGAATACCCACCAAAATTTATCGGATGTGAATATGAGGTGAAGCAGTACTATCATTCCGGGGTAAACCAGGTACCATGTCTTGAACGGTGGAAATGAAAGTGCCAGAAGAACTCCGCTGATAAAGCAAACAAGTAAGACATAGAGTCCTTTTTTTGTGGGAAGTAATTTCAACGGGGTTGATATAGGTTAATCAATTTTATCAAATTTATTTTATTTGAGTGAGACTGCATATAGTGTAAGCTGAACATCCCAGCTTTTTTCCTATGAAACCGATTCCTTCGGAGGTTGTCGATTTTATTGATATAGAAGCAATTTGTATTTTAAGTACACTGGATATGTTCTTTTTCATCCTATCGATATATCTGCTTATTTTCGGTTCTTCGAGCAATATTGTGGAATCAAGATTTTCTATCTTCAGATTATGTTTTTTGATAAGAATGGAAACTTCCTTGAGGAGTATCAGGCTGGAAACATCTTTCCATTTTTTATCTGTATTGGGGAAGTAGTATCCTATATCATTCAATCCTGCCGCACCGAGCAATGCGTCACAGATGGAATGCAGAAGCACGTCAGCATCCGAGTGTCCCTGCAAACCCTTCGAGTGTTTTATCTCGACGCCGCCGAGGATGAACTTTCGTCCTTTTGCAAATTTATGTACATCATATCCGAATCCGACTCTCATAAACATAAATATAGCAATATTACATTGTTATTTCAATTGAAGGGGACAGGAGAATATTAATATATTTGAGAGTAAATGATTTTATTATATGATTATGAATGCAATTAGTAAATACGTCTTATTTTCTTTTCGTGCTTTATTTAATGATTTTTATTAATTATTAGTATTGCTTAAATTAGGGCAGTAATATAAACACTTACATCGGGATATTTAATAAGAAAGCTCTGGGGCAAAGAGCCTTAATATCCTATTTTATTTAAAATTATGTCCAAAGCTGAAACAAGATATGTTTGCCAGAACTGCGGTTTTACATCATTAAGATGGTCAGGGAAATGCCCAGAATGCGGACAGTGGAATACCTTCGTCGAAGAAATAATTCATGAAGACAAGAAAAAAACCCGCAATAGACCAAAAGGTAGTACACATTTTGACCTGGCGAACCTTTCCAAGCTGTCTGATATAGATATAAAGGAAGATAAACGCACTAAAACGAACATTGCAGAGCTCGACAGGGTTCTGGGAGGCGGGATAGTATCCGGTTCGGTGATTTTGGTTGGGGGTGATCCGGGGATAGGCAAATCCACATTGATGGTTCAGCTTGCGGATAAGATAAAGAACAAAAAAATAATTTACGTAAGCGGAGAGGAATCACAGAACCAGATAAAGATTAGGTGTGAGCGTCTTGGTACCGAGCACGATGATTTCTTTATACTATCGGAGACTAATTTAGAAATTGTTGCGGCTGTGGTGGATAAGCTGGAACCGGATATCGTAATTATAGACTCAATACAGACAATGTACAGGGATGCACTGGAAAGCAGTCCCGGAAGTATCTCACAGCTGAGAGAATGCACTTCAGCTATTATGCAGGTGGCTAAAGCAAAAGCTATCTCGTTCTTTCTTATAGGTCATATAACGAAAGAGGGAATGATAGCGGGACCTAAAGTGCTGGAGCACATGGTGGATACTGTCCTTCAGTTCGAGGGTGAAAGAACACATGCATACCGGATATTGCGTGCAATAAAGAACCGTTTCGGTTCGACAAATGAGATAGGTGTTTTTGAAATGACGGGAAAAGGATTGTTGGAAGTCCAGAATCCCTCCGAAGTATTTCTATCACATCGGAATTACAGCTTATCGGGAAGTTCGGTCTCGGCATCGATGGAAGGAACACGCCCGATATTGATAGAAGTTCAGGCGTTGGTCTCATCATCGGGATATTCAGTCCCGCAAAGGACAGCAACGGGCTTCGATTATAAGCGCCTTGCAATATTAATAGCAGTACTCGAAAAGAAATTAGGTCTCCATCTTTTCAAGTTTGATGTATTCCTTAACATTGCCGGAGGAATTAAGATAGACGAACCGTCAATAGACCTTGCTGCCGCAATGAGCATTTGTTCAAGCTTTAAAGATGTTCCTATCGACCGCGAGATGCTTGTTCTCGGTGAAATAGGCTTGGGGGGTGAGATAAGAGCTATAAGCTTCATCGACCGGAGGATACAGGAAGCAGCAAAGCTTGGATTCAAAAAAATAGTAATGCCTAAAAGCAACCTGAAAAATTTCAAGCAGGACGGTGTGCTGGAATTGCTTCCGGTTGAGACGATCGGAGATGCATTAAAAATAATTTTGTAAAATTTAGACCTCCCCTCTTTCCCCTCCTTAGTAAGGAGGGGAAGTGGACAGAGCTCGAATATTATAACTTTTTCTAAAAATAGAAAATCGAACAATATTAAATCATTATAAACATTTATAAAATAATTCCGTTATGAAGAAAAAATTTGTAACACTCTACCGCCACATCATTGAACAGGAAAGAAAATATCCGGAGGCAACCGGCGAATTATCGGATCTGCTTGCCGATATTGCCATAGCTTGCAAGCGAATTTCACTCGAGGTCAACCGTGCAGGGCTTATCGGAATCCTTGGTTTCACAGGTTCGGAAAACGTCCACGGTGAAGCCGTGAAGAAGCTCGATGTATATGCACACGATATGCTTGTAACTGCGATGAAAGAGAGCGGTCATATTTGCGCTATTGCATCGGAAGAGAGCGAAGATTTCATACCGATGAAAGAACAATTTATGGGAAAACGTGCTCTGAGCAAATATATCTGCCACTTCGATCCTCTGGACGGTTCATCCAATATTGATGCAAATATCAGTATAGGAACTATATTTTCCATTTATAAGAGGGTATCGGCATCGGGACCCGGCACACTTGAGGACTGCCTGCAAAAGGGTGTTAAGCAGGTTGCGGCGGGATACGTTATGTACGGCTCGAGCACTGTGCTGGTAAAAACTACGGGTCAGGGAGTTTTTGGATTCACGCTGGATCCTACAGTGGGCGAATTTCTCTTATCGCATCAGCACCTCACTATACCGAAACGCTCTAAGACCTACAGCGTGAATGAGGGAAACTTCAGCAAGTGGCACCCGAACCTGCAGAAATACATAAAGTCATTAAAAGAAATGAACCCTGAGTTAGGCAGGCCGTATACTTCGCGTTATGTCGGTTCTCTGGTGGCGGATTTCCACAGGAATTTATTGTACGGCGGAATATTTATGTACCCTGCGGATAATAAGAACACAAATGGAAAACTTAGATTACTATATGAAGCTAATCCTCTGGCATTCATTGTGGAGCAGGCGGGAGGAAGGGCTACAAACGGCAAACAAAGGATAATGGAGATAGAGCCGAAGAATTTGCATCAGAGGACTCCCCTGTTCATAGGCAGCGAAGAAGATGTACTTGAAGCGGAGAGTCATCTGAATAATGGTCCCGAGAACAATATTTTGGAAGCTAAGAATGTCACCGCTGAAAATACAGGTAAAGGATAAAAAATATTTGTATATACTATGGGACGATAAATCCGAAAGCAGGATACTGTTATCTGTTCTCAGAAAATATTGTCCCTGTGCTAATTGTGCTGCTGACAGGCACAACCGCCCTGCGGGTTATATTCCGTTGCTTTCGGAAGCGCATTTAACGTTGGTGAAGATAGAGCCTATCGGTTCATATGCAATACGTCTCTACTGGAAGGATGGACATGACACCGGGATATATAATTATGAGTTCTTAAAAGAGTTCGGTGAAGAGGGGAAAGTTTCAGGGAAGTAAATAAGCTGGTCAGGAGGAAAGTCCATACAGAACATTGAGGTTCACGCAGAGATCAGAAAATCGTTCTTTGAATTTAAAATCCAAAAAATAAATAATAACAGCCATGAAAAAGATAATTATACCATTTATTCTTTTTCTGATGGTACAGCTTTCATTTTCACAGAACTGGGTGAGGAAGCTTGACGGCATTTCGATGTGGTCTCTTTGTAAAGATTTTTCGGGACATGTTTACGCAGGTGCATCCGGTTCTGTAAGATGCATATATAAATCATCTAACGGAGGAACCAGCTGGGATACGGTTCTATCCAACGGTGTTACAAACTTCCTGTATTTGGACTGTGATAGCTTGACCAGTGTGTACGCAGCCAATGTCAGCAACGGAGTTATGAAATCCTCTAACGGAGGTTTGAACTGGATAAATATCCCTTCAAGCACTTTTAACAGCCAGAATGTAAACTCCGTTGCATGCGGTAAAAATGGATGGGTGTTCGTCGGTACCACACTCGGCGGTATATACCGAAGTACCGATTATGGAACAAGTTTCACAAACACAGCATTATCAGGGTGTACTATTGTTACAATTACTGTAGACAGATTTAACAGCAATATAATCTACGCAGGGGCTTCGTCAGCTACTCCACCAAATTACGGTTTCTACCGTTCTACGGACGGAGGTTTATCATTCAGCAGTAATTTGAACCCGCTGAATATCTGGGGGATCCTGCAGAAATCTACGGGACACCTTTACACAATTACAACATCAACAGGATATGAATTTGACAAATCAACTAACGGCGGACTTAACTGGACAGCTATGTCATACTTGAGCGGTGCCATGAGAGGTATTTGCTGTGATTTGGCAGAGAATACATATACTGCGGGCAATGGGGGAGTATTCAAATCAACAAATGACGGAGTTAATTTTGTGAATTTCAATCTAACGTATAGTTCAAATCAGGTCATTTGCTTCCAAAACAAGATCCTTGTTGCCGTAAGCGGTACTGCAAACGGAGGAGTATGGATATATACAGATACGTTAGTGGGGATTAAAAGGACAGGCAATAATATCTCAAACAAATTCTCACTCAAACAGAACTACCCCAATCCCTTCAATCCCTCAACAAAAATTAAGTTTGAGATACCGTTATCCCCCCTTAGCGAAAGGGGGGTAGGGGGGTTCGTGACCTTGAAGATATACGACCTCCTCGGACGTGAAGTAGCAGCTCTAGTGAATCAATCGCTGCAACCGGGTATATATGAAGTCGAATGGTTAGCAAACGATTATCCAAGCGGAGTATATTTTTATAAATTGCACATCACAGTCGGAACGGAGAATTTTAATGAAACTAAGAGGATGGTATTATTAAAATAGTGGGGGGAAAACCTATATCAAAATTTGTAAAAGATAATAGAAATGTAAAAGCTGTCATATTCGATCTCGACGATACTCTCTTCGACCACAGATATTCCTGCCGGAAAGGATTAGCTGCTCTTCGAAGAAAATATAAATGCTTCAGACAAATAACCCTCGATGAATTTGAATCGGAACACAGAAGGATTCTGGACGAGATTCATTTAACACAGTTACTAACAGGCCGAATTTCACTAACGGAAGCCAGAAAAGAACGTTTCAGGCGAGCTTTCGAAAGAGTTGGCGAGAAAGCCGATGATGCTAAATGCAATGAAGCAATAAAGATCTATAGAACGTACTATGAAAAAAACCGCAGGGCAGTTCCCGGGGCAAGCCAACTACTCTATAAACTGAAACCACTTGTAAAGATTGCGATCGTATCCAATAATTTGTTCAGTGAACAAACGGGCAAGTTGATCGATATCGGTCTTCAGAAATATGTTGATATCCTTGTAGTGTCCGAACATGCCGGTGTAACAAAACCAGAGACAGCGATTTTCCTGGAAACATTAAAAAGATTGAAATGCACTGCGAATGAAGCTGTAATGATTGGGGATTCATGGGAGATCGACATAGCAGGGGCGCTAAATTCGGGAATAAGAGCAGTCTGGTTTAACCGCTACAGGCAAAAAATAAAAGATACTAAGGGAGTGAAACAGTTTTATTCTTACAAACCTTTGGACAGAGTGCTAAAAATAATATTCAACAAGGGATAAAATTTAGAATTACTAGTTAAGGATATAAGAATTAAATTAATATTTTACTAACGCTAACTTAATAATACATACTCAGTAAATTTATGAACATCGGTATAATCGGCTCGGGAGCGATGGGTTCGGGTTTTGCCAGGCACTGGAGCAGAACAGGGCATAAGATACTAATAACCTCAACCGACCTTGAGCAAACGAAAGAAGTGATCAAGGATATGGGAGCGAATGTGAAGGCGGGAACACTCAGGGAAGTCATTGATTTCGGTGAAGTTTTGGTGTTTGCAATTCCCTATGAATCAATTAATGACGTTGTTAATTCTTCGGGTGGCAGGCTGAAAGGTAAAATAGTAATGGAGTGCATTAATCCTCTTACCCCAGATGCGATGGAGTTAAAGATCGGGCATAAGACATCTGCTGCCGAAGAACTGGCCAAAATAATACCCGGTTCAAGGGTGGTTGACGGATTTAACACTATCGCAGCTAAAGTACTCCAGTCCGATGACCATAAGTTCGGATCAGTACCCGCTTCGGTTTACATCTGCGGCGATGACGATGGAGCCAAATCGGTCGTGAAGACACTAATATCCGATATCGGCTTTGAACCGGTGGACTGTGGTCCCTTAACAAATGCACGGTATATCGAACCTATGGCTGA
>JBEKSX010000068.1:0-16708 GCA_049516635.1 Ignavibacteria bacterium
CCTTTCTTAATTCGATTATTGTAGATTCAAAGATCTCTTCTGCTTATGTTTGTGAGAACTATACCTGCAAACTGCCTGTTTCAAGTGCCGAGGAATTGAGAAAGATTATTGAAGAATAGAATAAGTTCAGTTTTACTGTCATTCTGAGGGAGCAAAGCGACCGAAGAATCTCTGAATATGACGTGTAGATCCTTCGCTGCGCTCAGGATGACTAAATGAATCATGCATTCAAAATAAGAATTCAAATCCATGGAGCAAAACTACAATATCCCCAAAACAATGAGGGCGATGATTCTTGATACTCCCGGAGAACCTCTCCAGCTAAAATACGTCCCCGTTCCTGTACCCGGAGATGAACAATTACTGATCCGAGTAGCCGCTTGCGGTGTTTGCAGAACAGATCTGCACATCGTTGACGGCGAGCTTACACATCCCAAGCTTCCACTGATAATCGGCCACGAGATTGTCGGCACGATTGCCGGTATGGGAAAGAATGTCAAACAATTCAGCCTCGGTGAAAGGGTCGGTGTGCCATGGCTCGGATATACCGACGGCACATGCCGATACTGCAAAAAGAACATGGAGAACCTTTGCGAGAACGCGGAGTTCACCGGCTACACAATCGACGGCGGCTACGCTGAATACACTGTTGCAGACCAGCGGTATTGTTTCAAGCTTCCCGGCGTTTACAGGGATACAGAAGCGGCACCATTGCTCTGTGCGGGACTCATCGGTTACCGCTCATACAGGATGACCGGTGATAATATTGAGAAGCTCGGCATTTACGGATTCGGAGGAGCCGCTCACATCATAGCGCAGATTGCCATTCACCAGGGGAAAAAAGTTTATGCTTTCACAAAGCCCGGTGACATGAACGGACAGCAGTTCGCACTGAAGCTCGGTGCCGTTTGGGCAGGAAGCTCAAATGACATTCCTCCGGAAAAATTGGATGCAGCGATAATATTTGCTCCCGTTGGTGCACTCGTTCCTGCCGCACTCAAAGCAGTGGATAAAGGCGGTGTAGTAGTATGCGGAGGAATACACATGAGCGATATTCCATCCTTCAAATACGATCTTCTGTGGGAAGAAAGGGTTATCCGCTCTGTTGCAAACCTGACACGCAGGGACGGTGAAGAACTTCTCGAGATAGCGCCGAAGGTTCCCGTGAAAACCGAAGTACAGGTGTTTACGCTCGAGCAGGCGAACGATGCGCTGGACAACCTGCGTTCCGGAAATATAGAAGGTGCGGCAGTGCTTGCGATAGGTGTGTGAACATTCAGAACCACAGATTCACTTGATTGGAAGGATTACATAGGAGAGACTCTGGGTACTTGAAATACCAATAAATACATAAATAGAGGATGATTTTAAAATGAAATATTTATTAATCGCATTAATGTGGGCAGGATACTGTGCTCTCCATAGTTACTTGATAAGTATTAGATTCACAAATCTAATGACCCGCTTATTAAAGAACTATTATGCATTTTACAGGATTTGTTACGTATTGATCTCATTTATTTTACTCGTTCCACTAATCAATATTACAGGCCAAATAGATAATCAAGTGATTATAACTTATTCGTTATCTCTGACTATTGTCCGGTATGTACTTATTTCGAGTTCTTTGTTAATGTTCTTTTGGGCGTTTTTCTTCAACTATGATTCTTTATCGTTCTTTGGTATTCGCCAGATACTAAACTTTTGGAAGGATAAGAAAATAAATCCGTCTGACGAGGTTAAAAAAAATGGATTGCTGGGAATAATAAGGCATCCGATGTATTTTGCCTTAATTTTATATTTATGGTGCCAAACCTTCAGAGTTTCGGATATAGTTGTAAACATAGTGCTGACAATTTATATTATTATAGGAACGAGGCTTGAAGAAAAGAAACTTGTTTTAGAATTTGGTGATACATATGTCAGATATCAGCAGGAAGTACCAATGTTAATTCCATTTGCTAAAATAAATATTAGGTAGATTACTATCGATTGTATTTATTGTAATATCTTATTTTGAACATATTTAGAAGAGAAGGAGATAGAAAAAAGAATTATTTCCTATATGGAATACTAAATATATTAAAATAATGCACACTCATGAGCAGTAAAAATAACATCGAGGTAAAAACGATCTGCCTGATAAAAAACGGTAACCGGGAGATCTTTGTGTCTGAAGGTTTCGATTCGGTTAAAAAGCAATATTTCTACCGCCCTTTAGGGGGTAATGTGGAATTTGGAGAAAGAACGATTGATGCACTAAAAAGAGAGATCCGGGAGGAATTAGGTGAAGAAATCATAAATCTTAAAATAGTTCTTGTTATCGAAAATATATTTCAGTTCGAAAGTTCACCGAGACATGAAATAATGTTCGTATTTACAGGAGATGTTGCTGACAAAAATTTTTACTTGAAGAAAGACAATTTGTATATTACCGAGAGTAACGGAGATAAAGCAAAAGTGATGTGGATCAGCATAGATGGCTGTTTAAACGGTAAGTTCAATTTAGTGCCTGAAGAATTGGGAGTAAAGATAAAAGACCTTTAATTATTTTTCCATGAATTTTCATAGTTTACTCAGAGTCCTCGACTTGTCTCCAAGGGGTCACATAAATACATGACCGGATATTACACTGAAATACTTTCTGCTGATAATCTAAAACGCTGTTACGATATAGCTCCTAAGCGAGTTATTCAATATCTTGAAGCAGAAGTAAATTATGTTCTTCAGTTCATTAAACCTGAAGATTCTGTTTTAGAACTTGGCTGCGGGTACGGAAGGATATTACAGGTACTTGCCGGGAGAGCTAAAAGTGTTACAGGAATTGATACTTCTCCTTTCAGTATAGAATTGGGCAGAAAGGCGTTGAGCAGTCTGTTCAACTGCAGGCTGATCGAAATGGATGCGGTGAATCTTGAATTTCCCGATAGTACTTTTGACGTTGTGATCTGCATTCAGAATGGAATCTCGGCTTTTCATGTTGACCAACTCCGGTTGTTACACGAAAGTATTCGAGTGACTAAAGCCGGAGGGTTAATACTTTTTTCCAGCTATTCAGATAGATTCTGGAAACATCGTTTAGAATGGTTTCAGCTGCAATCTGCCGAAGGTCTGATAGGTGAAATTGATTTTGAAAAGTCACGTGACGGACGAATAGTTTGCAAGGATGGGTTTACTGCAACTACCGTGAAACCCGGGCAGTTCATAAGACTCATTTCAAGCATCCGCGGGATAAATGCTGAGATAGAAGAAGTAGATGAATCGAGTATATTTTGCAGAATTACACCGGTGAAAACCTAGTGTTTTGCTAACAATACAATGTTCTCTTCATAAGGAATTCATTATACGCAGAGTGCCTATTAGGACACCCTGCGGTGGAATTCATGATTTTAGCTATCTTCTCACCACTTTCTTCGGCTGCATGAAGGAGAAAGAAATTCCCGCATAGAAATTTATTGATTGCAGATTGATAGCATTGACAGTAAAGAAGAACTCTGCTATAATCAAATTTCCATCATATTTATATTCATTCGTGATTAATTCATTCAGGTAAAATAAATATTGCGTTTATTTACATTGAATTAAGTATGTACCAAAACTATATTTGTATTCAAATTTTAGGAGAGCTCGCATAATGGTATTGCAGCGGTCTTGAAAACCGCCGCCCGCAAGGGTGTGGGGGTTCGAATCCCTCGCTCTCCGCAAGAATTGCAAGTAAGGTTACTTTTTCATAAATAAATCTTAAAATTTTCTTTCGTGAACATGGTTACAAAATCTTTATTTATTATTTCCTTCTCTGTTTTGCTCTATATGAGTGGATTTTCACAGCCTAAGGAGTTAAAGTTTGATATGAAATATCAGATCATCAGCAATGATTTTCTTATCATTAATGATACTTTGAATCATAAGATCGGAAAAGCAGCAGGCACTGGAAGTGCGGCATTTAAAGATGGTTCGAATGCAGATGTCAGGATATTCTTTATATATGATTATGTAAACGGTAATGGGGATTTTATCGAGTATTATTTGCTAACTTTTCCCGATAAATCAACTTTAACGATTCAGGCAAAAGGCAGATCCTTTGGTTCTTCCGATGAAAGTATGCCTTTATTCACTGCACAGGTTAATGTTACAGGAGGATCAGGAGTGTATGCACAATTTAAAGGAACAGGGGGTATGAGCGGAAACAGAAAAAATATTTTAGACAGCGGTTCAATTGTGAAATTGAGCTTTGATATAAAACAGCAATAGCTCTTTGAAAAATAGTAACTAAAAATAATCGGAGAGGTGCTCGAGTGGTTGAAGAGGCACGCCTGGAGAGCGTGTGTACGGGTGACCGTACCGTGGGTTCGAATCCCACCTTCTCCGCAAAACTACGCAATGAGGGTCTAACTGAAGGGAAAAAACACATCACCTGCTTCGTTTGGCAGGCCAAATAATATTAATAATTATGTGGTGGTATGTTTATATATTAAGAAGCAAGAAGAATGATAGGATATACATTGGTTCCACGAATAATTTAAAAAGAAGGATAAGGGAACATAACCAGGGGTTAAACAAATCAACAAAGCCATTTATCCCATGGGTTATCGAAGCTTCAATTGCTGTCAAAGAGGAACGCAAGGCAAGAGAATTAGAGGAATACTTTAAGACGGGATCAGGCAGCTCAATACTTAGGAAGCGAATTTTAAGCAACAAAGCAGATGATTAAGTAATAAATCCGGATGAGTATCTGACGCGTAGTTGCTCCCACCTTCTCCGCAAAAATTCCAACCATATATACGCTTACATCTTTAAGAGCCTGAAAGATCGACGAAACCGACTTATGAAAAGGTTTTATAATCTGTTTCATTCTTCTATTTACTTATTAATTAAGTTAGAATTTAATTTCAATTTATTAATTCTTACTTTATGATGTTAAGGAGGCGAATTAAATACTGTACGGATGGATAAGCTTAAGAAACAAGTGACGTTTCAGACAACAGGGTTCCTAATAGTCTGCTGGCTCCTTCTTTTTTTACCATCATGGACTATAAATTTCTGGGAAGCGTGGGTGTATTGGGGTGTCATATCATTTTCGATTATAATTATTGATATATATTTCGTGAAGAAAGATCCCAAGCTGATAGAACGCCGCATGAGATTAGGAACAGTAGGTGAAAAAAAGAGATCACAAAAGATCTTACAATCGATTTTGAGTGTATTTTACGTTTTCCTTTTTGTCTTTCCGGGATTCGATCACCGCTATCATTGGTCGGATGTACCTGCATCTCTCATAATTATTGCGGATGCTTTGGTTCTGCTCTCGTATCTGATAATTTTCCGTGTGTTCATGGAAAATAGTTTTACTTCAAGCATTATTGAAGTTGATACGGATCAAAGAGTGATAATGACAGGACCTTACAGAGTAGTCCGCCATCCTACATATTCGGGTGGAATTTTGCTTTTCATAGCTACAGCATTTGCGCTGGGCTCGTTCTGGGATTTATTCTTCGTAATTCCTTTGATCCTTGGAGTGATAATAAGGCTATTGGATGAGGAGAAATTTTTATCTGAGAATTTAGAGGGTTATAAAGAGTATTGTGAAAAGACAACTTACCGATTGATCCCGGGGTTGTGGTAAATGAAAATAAAATGATACCCTTTTACCCTTCTTGATTTAAAATTATCTCTCCTATAATACCTTAAAATATCTCATGAATTGAAATTTTGCATGTAATTTCATGGAATTAAATTCTATTATTGATAAATTACCCTTTAAATAGCCGATGACAGAAATTATCTTATGGTGTATTCTTAGTATTCCATTGGTTTTTATTTCCCGGCGTAATCTATTTCATTTGAAACATCATGGTCTTTACCGTTTCTTTGGGTGGGAGTGCATCTTGTGGTTGATAATAAATAATTATAAGTATTGGTTTGAGAATCCGCTTGGTTCAAATCAGATCATTTCGTGGGTTTTTTTAATATATTCACTTTATCTGGTAGTACCGGGTGTTATACTAATTAAGAAAATCGGAAAGCCGGATCCGGTTCGAAAAGATGATACTCTTTATTCATTCGAAAAAACAACTGAAATGATCGAAACAGGTGTTTATAAATATATCAGGCATCCTTTATATGGTTCACTATTATTTTTAAGCTGGGGGATATGTTTGAAAAATCCCACTCTTGATTTGGTTATAGTAACTATCTTTTCTTCCATATGTTTTTGTATTACAGCAAAGGTCGAGGAAGCTGAAAATATAGGTTATTTCGGTGATAAATATACAGATTATATAAAAAGAAGCCGAATGTTTGTTCCTTATATATTTTGATATATATATCATTCTTCAACATTACATATTAACAAGCCGTTGTAAAAAGATTAAATTTATTATATACTTAGATTTGAGATTCGAATATAAGTTTTTTGTTTTAGTTATATCGAACAAAATTTTGTAAATTTGCCCTGAGGACCTGCGATGGAACTGTTTAAAATAGGATTTATAACCGTAACTTTAATGGATGTGATTGACATTTTAATAGTCACTTACATCTTTTACAAGCTCTATCTTGTAATGCGCGGTACCATTGCATCTCAGATATTCGTAGGTCTTACGCTCATCATTATTGTATCCCTCCTGGCTCAGACTTTTAACATGAGATCACTCGGATGGCTTTTCAGCCGTTTGACTGATATCTGGGTTATTGCTTTCATAATACTATTCCAGCCCGAGATCCGACGACTGCTTTTCGTAATCGGCAGGACACGTATTGCGAGGTTCTTCTTTAAGATAAGCGCAAGTGAAACTATTAACGAGGTTATCGAAGCTATCCATGAACTAAAACAGAGGAACCAGGGCGCACTTATCGTCATTTCACGCGGAGCAGGGCTGAATTCATTCATCGAAACCGGTGAGATCCTGCAGGCAAAGGTTAATAAAGAATTACTGGTTTCAATTTTTAATACGAGATCACCCCTTCACGATGGAGCTGTCATAATACAAAATAACGTGATCGAAGCCGCAAGGTGCATACTGCCTCTCTCTCCAACCGAAAGGATCGGAAGCTGGAAGCTTGGTACGAGACATCGTGCAGGGCTTGGTGTATCGGAACAGGTGAATGCTCTTACCATAATCCTCTCAGAGGAAACCGGGAATATTTCTGTTGCCCAGGACGGTGAGTTAAAGATCTGTAATGATTACGAAGAATTGAAGAAACAGCTTAAAGAAGTGTTCGAGGGTTCCGATGTTAAAAAATCCGTAAAAGAGATATTCGAACAGATGGAGGAGGAAACTTGATGCTTCTTGTCGAAGAAGAAAAGAGAGCGTTAATAGCCGGCCTCAGGGCAAAAGGTATTTCGGATGAGAAACTGCTTGCAGCTTTCTTAAAGGTGCCGCGCGAAAAATTTATACCGGAGCCGTTCAGGAAATATGCCTATGAAGATAACGCCCTCCCGATTGAATGCAAACAGACTATCTCCCAGCCTTTCACAATTGCATATATGACAATGGAGCTGGAAGTAGAGAAGGGCAATAAAGTGCTTGAGATCGGAACTGGTTCAGGTTACCAGGCAGCGATACTTTGTGAGCTCGGTGCTGATGTTTATTCAATAGAAAGGATAGAACATCTATATCAGACGGCGGGTGTACTGCTGGAAAGCCTGAAATATAAAGTTCACCTCAAGCTGGGAGACGGCAGTCTCGGATGGGAAGAAGAAGCTCCGTTTGATGCAATAATTGTTACCGCCGGTGCTCCATCTATCCCGAAAAGCCTTGTGCAGCAGCTCAATATCGACGGCAGGCTGGTCATCCCCGTTGGCACTCTGGATACACAGAAGCTTTATGTTCTTAAACGGACCGATGAGGGTATAAATTATAAAGTTCATGAGAGTTTTAAGTTTGTTCCGCTTCTTGGGGAAGAGGGCTGGGAAAATTCCTTCTGATTCTTTATGAATAAGGATAAAGTCCTTGTTATAGCAGGTCCTACCGCTTCGGGGAAAACATACATTTCATATCTGATAGCAGAACTCATCAAACGAACCGTCAAAAAAAGCGTTGAGATAATATCCGCTGATTCACGCCAGGTTTATAAGCATATCCCAATCGCTTCCTCTCAACCCTCCGGGAAATACCTTAAAGAATTCAGGCATTATTTCATAAATGAACTTGAACTTAATAAAGAATTTAATGCAGGTGAATTCGGGAAAAGAGGGAGAGAAATCATTTCAGGTGTGTATGAAAAAGGGGGAGTACCGATGATCGTGGGGGGAAGCGGATTGTATATCAGCTCGTTAATATACGGATTGTTTGATATTGATGAGGCTATGGAAAATGAAGAGAACAGACAGAAGCAAAAAGAAATTCGCATGAAACTGTATGAAAAGAAAGAAGAAGAAGGCATTGAAAGCCTGTTCGAGGAATTGAACAGAGTAGATAATGATTCATTTAACAGAATGACCGTACATAATGAACGAAGAATTATACGGGCGCTCGAAATATATTACCTGACCGGTATTCCTATTTCCGTTCTGCACGGGAAAAAGATTGATGTTGGTTTCGAACCTGTTGTGTTAGGTTTGAGATGGGAAAGGGAAAAACTTTACGAAAATATCAACAACAGGGTGGATAAAATGCTTAAGGAAGGATTGGTTGAGGAGATTCAGACTCTCCATGAGAAAGGATATAATTACACCGATTACAACTCATTGAACACGGTCGGAGTAAAGGAGGTTTTTGATCACCTGGATAAGAAAACAGATTACGTTACCATGACAGAATTGATAAAAAGGAACACACGGCGTTTTGCAAAACGTCAGATGACATGGTTCAGAAAAGATAAAAATATAAAATGGGTGGATACAACGAATGATAATATTGGTAATGTTGCAGAGAAGATATTCAACACATTTTTCGGAATAGATTAAATAAGCCTGTTTATATTATGACCGATGAAAAACTGAAAGAAATACTTGACGATATTTATATTCAGTACCAAAGAAAATTCTCATCTAAAGACCCCGTCTGGATCATGCATTCTTTAAACAACCCGCGTGATATAGAAGTAATGGGGTTGTTAACTTCTTCTTACTCATATGGGCAGGTTGATCAAATAAATAAATTCACACATACTCTCATTGAGAAAATTGGGAAAAAACCATACGAGTTCGCATTGAATTTTGATAAAAGTAAGGATAAGAAACATCTAAAGGGACTATCTCACAGGTTCAATAAAGATTCCGATCTCGTTAAATTGTTCACTGCCTTGAATAAAGTCTTAATTAAATTCGGTTCTCTCGAGGCTCTTTTTTTGAAGGGCTATAGTAATGATAATGATAATATTATTCCGGCACTGCATTTTTTTGTATTGGAACTCAGGGGAGCTGTTAGCATTCATAAAAGATTTAATGATAAATATTTTGATTACCTCATCCCCGACCCGCAGAATAACAGCACCTGCAAACGCCTGAACCTCTTTCTCCGCTGGATGGTGAGAAAAGATGAAATTGATACGGGCATATGGGAGAAGGTAAGCAGATCGAAATTGGTTATGCCTGTGGATATTCATGTTGCAAGAACTTCAAAGCTCCTCAAGCTGGTAAGCAGAAAGTCGGTTGATCTAAAATTCGCCGTTGAGTTAACCGATCGACTAAAACAATTCGATATGGATGACCCTGTGAAATATGATTTCTCATTATGCCATATCGGGATAGATAAGAAAATGCATTTGATTCTGTAACTCGAATCTCCGATTCGAGTAATCGAAACGATCCGCCGGGGCGGATTCGATTTACAAGAAATATTGCATTTTATATTTGAATTTTATTTAGGACTTTATAAGAGATTATTTATTAACGGTTTAATTATATGAAAATAGCTATTCTATGTTATCCCACCTGGGGCGGAAGCGGTGTGGTTGCTACCGAGCTCGGCAAGGAACTTGCCCTCAGGGGACATATGGTGCACTTTATCTCGTACAATGTCCCGATGCGTCTGAAAAGCTTTTCAGAGAACATATTTTTTCATAAAGTTGAGATGGCATCATACCCTCTCTTCGATTTTCCGTTGTACAGCCTGGCACTTGCGAGTAAGATCGTCGAAGTGGCGAAATTCAGCGGACTCGATATCGTTCACGCTCACTATGCAATACCACATGCGACGAGCGCTTTTCTTGCGAGAGAGATTATGGCGCAGGATCATCTCAGCGGAAAAAACAGCAGTTCTTCTTTCAAGCTCATTACAACACTCCACGGGACCGATATTACGCTTGTCGGGCTTGAAACCAGTTTCCTGCCCACTATGAAATTTTCTATCGAGAAATCCGACGGGGTGACGGCTGTATCATCATTCCTCAAGGTAAAGACTCAATCGCAGTACGATATACACAAAGATATCGATGTGATTCCCAATTTCGTTAATCTCGATACATACAAGAGAATAACGAATGATGACACCAAATATTTAAAAGAAGCTCTTTCTAAGAACGGTGAAAAGATAATTGTTCATACCTCCAATTTCCGTCCTCTGAAGCGTGTAGCGGATGTCATCAGGATATTCAATGAAGTACACAAAAAGATCCCATGCAAGCTTCTGCTCCTCGGTGACGGTCCCGACCGCAGCGCATGCGAATATCTTGCCAAAGATCTGGGCATTCATGAAGATGTAATATTCTACGGCAACCAGGAATCGTTCGTCGAGATACTTTCCATAGCAGACATATTCCTTATGCCGTCGCAATCCGAGAGCTTCGGTCTTTCCGCACTTGAAGCAATGGCATGCGATGTGCCTGTTGTATCGTCAAATGCCGGGGGATTGCCGGAGCTTAATCTCCACGGGGAAACAGGTTATATCGCCGAGATAGGGGATATAAACAAAATGGCAGACTACACACTTGATCTCCTCGGGAACGAAAGGAAATACCGTATATTTTCCGAAAATGCCCGTAAGCGTGCCGTAAATCTGTTCTCTTCGGAAATGATCGTTCCGCAGTACGAAAAATATTACGAGAAAATATTGGCGAATTAATATTTCCCGTTATGTCATCCTGAGCCCCGCAACAAGTGCGGGGTAAACTACGCGAAGGATCTCGCTTCTCACCCTCAATATCTACAGATTTCAGCAAATCTTTCATGTCCCAATTCAGGCAATAACGAAATTTATTACGACACGTGACCACGAAAATACAGGGGGGTGTATCCCCCTAACTTAAGTTATGGTAAGTAATCATTTTTATCGATTCCGTGCAATGAAGTAATAAAAAAAAGTATTACTTAAGGTAACTTAAAACCGCATTTTTCACCAAAGTCATTATTTTTACAATAGTTTGATAAAAATGAATAAAATTTACCGTATCTAACGACGGGTATGAGAAAGAACGAAGTATATTCTGAGGCAATGGAGGATTTCTTTAAAATGTGATGTTATTCTGTTTTACACAAACACTTATAAAAAGTCCATTACCTTTTTTAACCCTGAAATCCTCCATTGTCTGCTTTTGTGTAACTTCACACCTTAATAAAGGTGCAAAAATATAGCTGAAATATAATAAATAAAGATTGAAAAAGCAAGGTAAAAATCAGGTATATGGGGAAAATGGGCTTATTGTGGGAAAAATAAAAAAAATGAAGTAATATTTGCGTATTTATTATGGTGTCGGGTAGAGTTAATATTAACAAAAATACCATTCTTTTTATATACTTTGCAATTTAACAAAACCCCCTTTAGTCCCCCCTTTAATTAAAGGGGGGAAGTCCGCAGGACAGGGGGGTTATGAAGCGAGATCAAAATTAAAATTCCTTCACATCATAAATACAAAATAACTTATATTTTGTGGTGCCGGGTGTTCCCCTTCTTTCAGACTCAGTCGAGTCTCCCGAGAGCTCAAAATCTTTTTTCACGTAGATTTGAAATAGGGGACTCGGCGTTAGATCTGAACAGCTTTGCTGTTCACTCGAAATATAATTTCGAGCTGCAGAAACAGACAGACTATTTATACTATTTCAACAAAACCATCTTGTTGGTTTGAACATATGATCCGGCTGTTAATCTATAAAAATATATTCCGCTTGGATAATTTGTGGCATCCCACTCAACTTCATAAGTTCCGGGTTTTAGCCCCTCCTGTCCTCCCCAAAGGGGAGGAATAAGAGAAGCAACCAGTCTGCCAAGTACATCATAGACTTCAAGCTTTACCCCTCCTTTGGAGGGGATGGGGAGGCTGAATTTTATCTTTGTTGACGGGTTGAAGGGGTTGGGGTAATTTTGGTAAAGTTTGAACGATTCAGGAATTCTTTGAGATATCGGACGTATCCCTATCGGTTCACCCCCGGTTGTAGTTTTTAATATCGTTCCAAAATTGCCAACTGTAAAACCTGTAGTGGAATTAACGAAAAAAACGGAAAGAAGGTCATTGTTGGTTGGTGAGGACTGCACCTGCCAATTTGTACCTCCGTTCGTTGTCCCGGCTATGATACCTCCGTAACCGCAAGCGTAACCGGCATTAATATCGATGAAACGAATCTTTTGGAATTTATAACTTGTATCTAGAGTAGTCTTTATCCAGGCCAGCCCTGCATTCGCTGTTTTTAAAATAGTTCCCGAGTCTGCAGCTATATACCCCGTATTATTATTCACAAAATATACTGAATTCAGATTGTGCAGAAATCCTATCTGCAAACTATCCCAATTTGTCCCGCCATTGGTTGTTTTGAGAACATACCCGGAATCTCCGACCGCATAGACTAAACTTGAATTGACACAAGACAATGATCTCAAACGATGATTAAAGAAATAATAATTATTAAACCAATTATCACCGCCGCTTGTGGTCTTTAGAATTGCACCTGTTGTGGTGGCAAGATATCCCGTGTTTACATCTGCGAACATCATTTCCGTAATAGCTGTGTAGAAATAATTTTGTTGTATCCAATTTGTCCCGGCATTTGTTGTTTTAGCAATAAAACCCATAGTAGCATAAAGCCCGCCTGCAGCATAACCTGTTGTTGCATTGATAAAACCAAATGTCGTAAACGCACTATAGACACCTGCGGAAGTATATATTTGAGACCAGTTCAGACCACCGTTTGTCGTTTTCAAAATCATGCCAAAATTACTTGATTGATAATTATAATCGTATCCGCCTGCGAAACCTGTATTTGCATCAAGAAAATAGGTTGAAAGGAGTGTTCTGTAAAAGCCTTGAGTTTTGATGAGCCACGATTCACCCGCGTCAGTGCTTCTAAACATTGTACCACCGTTTCCAACAGCTATCAAGCTGCTGTTATCATTTGAATAGATCGAATTTATAAAAGTGCCGGTATCGGAGTGAGGCCGTGTCCAATTATGGCCCCCGTCAATTGTCTTGTAGATATAAGATTGGTCTCCGTATCCCGAAAACCCGCCTGTTTCAAATCCCGTGTTCATGTTCATAAAGAAAGTTGTAATCAAACAGCAGGGAACCAGACTATCCAGAGACCAGTTCACGCCCCCATTTGTAGTTTTAAATAGATGAAAGGGTGGGGATGAAGCATACCCATTGAGGGGGTCGATGAAATTTAGAGTTGTTATCGACCCCGTGTCTATCTGTGAGATCTGGCTCCAGTTAGAACCGCCGTTTACGGTTTTCAGTATTATGCCGTTCCCCCCTGAAGCAAAACCGGTATTTGTTGACGCAAACTGAATTGCATACAGAGGTACTGCAACGGTGAATACACCTGCCCAGTTGCTGCCATTATCTGCGGTTCTAATGATATTACCGGAGCCATCGACAGCATAACCGGTATTTGCATTTATGAACCAAATCGAATTTATCATGTTAAACGATGATAGCAAGAAATTATCCCACGTTGAACCGCCATTAGTAGTCCTTGAGATAACACCTTTGGGTATGAACGAACCATTGTAATACCCTGCGGCAAACCCCGTATTTGCGTCTATAAAATAAACCGATAGATACTGATAACCGGGATTTGTCATTTGATATGACCATGAGCTGCCCAGATCCGTGCTTTTTACTACGGTACCGGAATAGCCGACAGCATATGCTGTGTTCGGATTTACGATCTTTACGGAAGTTAAACTATTACCTTGCGGAAGAGGGTTCTGCCAGAACCAACCGCTTTGCGAAAAGAAAATTTTTGAATTGAGTGAAATTAAAATGCAGAAGGACAACACAAGCTTAATTAATTTTTTCATTATTAAGTTCTCCAATTTGTTATTCCGATTAGGAACAAATCGTAGTTTTAAATGTGTATCTTTTTCATCATTTGTAGTTTTTATTTACAAAATACGGTAATCGGGCGTGTCTTCCGGGTACAAGTTAGCAAATAATTTGTCGGTTGTCAATATATGATTTAATTACGTCGTAAAATATTGAATTTCAGCCCGGAACCGATTAGGCACGAAATTTACCGGTTTTGTGAGATTCTTCGCGGAGCTACCCTGCACTAGTTGTGGGGCTCAGAATGACAATTGGGACAGCCCGTTAATGGCGGTAAAAGTACCCTCTGTGGAACATCCACACTGTTACAATCGTTTACAATTTAATACGAATTTATCAATTGACATATAAAGCATTATTTATTATTCTATTGTCAAATATATAAGAATTATGCGGAAAATATCATTTATCATCTTATTGCTCGCAATAATTGCGAATATTTCCTATTCACAGTATAAGGAAATACCTTACGAGACCAAAATGAATTTGAAAAATAATAACGGTCTTATACTGGGATTTATTAATCCTGCGAATTTCTCATTAACGAACTCCGTCAATATCTCATATATAAACGCAGGAAATACTTCGGTATCGCTGACCTCGTATACCGGTACATTAACCTATAAGGTCCTGAAGAATCTCAGCGTCAGTGCCGATATTACAATGCAGTATTCACCTTATGCCGCCTTCGGCTCTAATCCGGCATTAAACAAAGAATTCCAGAACTCGTTCAACGGGGTAAGCCTTAGCCGCGTTACGCTCGACTATAAACCGTTCAAGAACATGTTCATACATTTCGATTATGTGAATAACAAGAACGGCTACTATTATCCCTATGGCTCATTTTACGGATGGGATGGTTTCTAAGGAAGATCATTCATAAGCCATAGATGCCCGAACAAGGTTCAAGCGAATTTATACACAAACTCAAGAGCTACTTCCTAAACGTTTTAATCGTCCTGCTGGCCGTTTTAACTTTTTACCTTTTATTTAATTTTATCAAACGTGCAACCACCAGCCAATCCGATGCCAGGATCGAGACCAAAGATACGTCGGCTTCGCAGTTAACACGCCAGCCTTCCAACCAGACCCTGCAGATAGATGTGCAGAACGGCACCGGTGTTCAGGGTCTCGGAAATAAATTCATGGATTATCTCCGTACAAGCGGTTTCGATGTGGTCGAGATGGGAAACTTTTCTTCTTCAGATATTAAAACATCCATGGTCATAGACCGTGCAGGAAATATGAAGAATGCAGTTCGTGTTGCACGGGCACTGGGAATTTCGGAGACTTATGTGATACAGCAGGTAAATAAAAATTATTTTCTGGATGCTACAGTTGTAATAGGCAGAGACTACCAGGAACTAAATCCTTATAAACAAAATCAAAATAATAATACTAATAATACACATTGACCTCAAAAGAATTAGCTTCTAAACTGGCTCACCTGGCATTAAACAAAAAAGCAGAGGATATCAAAATACTTGATCTGAGAAAGCTGACCGGAATAACGGACTTCTTCGTTATCTGCACCGGGGGTTCTGATGTTCAGGTGAAGGCAATAGCCGATGCGATAATCGACGGCTCTAAAAAGCTGGGTGAAAGACCGTGGCATAAAGAAGGTTTTAGCAGCCGGAGCTGGGTGCTCCTTGATTACGTGGAGGTCGTTGTCCACGTATTCCTCAATGAAACAAGAAAATTTTACGGGCTCGAAAAGCTCTGGGGTGATGCCCCTCTGAAGGAATTAAAGGATTAGAAGAAAATTCTTAAGCCAGCCCTGACCTGTCAATAAATCCCGTATCGAAATTTCCCTCGATGAATTTTTCGTGGTGCATTACTTTTTTGTGGAACGGTATCGTGGTCTGTACTCCCTCTATAACGAACTCGTCCAATGCCCTGTACATCCGGGCTATAGCTTCTTTTCGTGTATCGGCAGTGGTTATTAATTTGGCAACCATCGAATCATAATACTGCGGGATTATGTAACCGGCATAAGCATGTGTATCTACACGCACTCCAAATCCTCCCGGCTGGTGAAACTCGGTGATCTTTCCGGGTGACGGCGAGAAGTGGTTAGCGGGATCTTCCGCATTTATTCTGCATTCTATCGAATGCCCCTCTGCTTTTACCTTCTTTATCTTGATCTTTTTGCCGGAAGCAATATTTATTTGTTCGCGTACGAGGTCTATTCCCGTAACTTGCTCGGTTACAGGGTGCTCCACCTGTATACGCTTCAGGGGTGCCCGCATCTGCTTCGGCTTCGCCCGAGTTCGGCTGGCCTATGTGGTCTTCCATGTGTGCGTGAAGGCCGTCCATATTGCTCAGTCCGTGTGTCTCCACATCATGATGCTCTGGATGCGTGTGATGATGCTGCACCGTATGACTACCATCTTTATGCGGATACACCCGAATATGATCAATCACTTTCTTGGGCTTCTTTGCGGTTCTGCCCGGAACCATTGCCATAACATCTGCCATTGGATTGTCCTCTTTAGGCGTAACCGCTTCG
>JBEKSX010000069.1:0-16042 GCA_049516635.1 Ignavibacteria bacterium
AGATTCTTATAGCTATAAAATCTCAAATAATTATTTATTTTCAACATTTTTAAACTGAAAATTGACTACCCCCACCCCCTGCCTGCGCCGGAGCTCCGGCAGGCAGGCATTACTTAAGTAATGACAAGTAATCAAGTTGCTCAGAAACACCATTTTTTGGCTACTTAAGTAATCATTACTTAGTAATCTCAAGTAATAAAAATCGGGTTTTTTGCTTATATGAACTAATCATTGAATTTGTAAAAATATAATGAACTAATCAGATATACCATAAATCTAAATAACTTTTTTCCGTTTGTCAAGAGGGGGTTAGAAAAATACCGTGTTTAAGTGAAGGGAAAATAAAGATTTATCAAATTTGTTTTGCTAAATGGAAAAGCCACATATAGTGGCTTCTTTTGTAGCGGGGGATGGATTTGAACCACCGACCTTCGGGTTATGAGCCCGACGAGCTACCAGCTGCTCCACCCCGCGATGTAATCTTTAATATATTCATACTATATCATCTTAGCAAGTTACGAAAAAATACCTTTTTAAAATTTTTCTACAAATAATTTCACTATAAATTATTGAGTTTTAATGATTTTTGTTTATAATATTAATACTAAAAAAAGCCACCTTTAGGTGGCTTTTGAATTGGATGCTATTTCATCAAATATTATCGAGAAAATCCTTCAGAAAGTCTAACAATTCCATTGCGGATTTGTAAGCAGGATGATCCTTAAGACTTTTATTATCACCCTCGATATTAATTATATTAGGAGCTCCCTGCATAAAAATAGTAAGAGTAATAATAGTGTACTGACTGTAATTAGATTTGATCTTTTCCGTATAATCCGTAATAGAATCTGTTATGTTCAGTTTATCATTTACGATCAATTCCACTATTTTTTGTATTTGATCTTCGTTTAATACACCTGTTTTATTTTCGTTCTTATTTTTAGAATGCCCGGTATATTCTTTTGAATATGTGATATTATTCCGCTCGATATTGATTGTTGTGGTGCTGGACCAGCTATCTTTGCTAGACTCTCCTTCGATACAAACTAAATTGAGCTTGAAATCAGAAGCAAGTGACAGGTTAATACCGAACAAAAATAAAATCAGCAGATATTTCGCTTTTGTATGATACATGTTCATTCCTTTAACGAATGATAGTGTTCTTTTAACTTTTCAAGCTTCGAGCGGAAATCTTCCTGCTTATGTTTTTCGTTCTCTACAACGTCTTTCGAAGCTTTATTCAGAAAATTTTCATTACTTAATTTTTTATCAAGAGAATTTAGATATGTTTCTGTTCTTTCAATTTCCTTTGAGAGACGCTGTTTCTCCTGTTCTATATCTATCAAGCCTTCTATCTTCACGTATATCTGGTAATTGCTTACCACCGAAGTAATAGATTTAAACCTGGGAAGCTTTTCAAATTCTGAAGGAAGTACTGCTTCCAATACATTTACCTTTGATAATATTTTTATATAAGCAGATAGTTCCTCCACCATCTTCTTGTTCGTCTCACTGTCACAATTGATAAGAACATCACACTTGACCGAAGGGCTGAGAGTCAGTTCCGCACGCAAATTCCTTATCGCAGTTACAAGCTGCTGCATTATGCTGACCTCTTTCTCAATGTCCTCAGAGATCAGCTCTTTTTGCAGTACGGGAAAATCGGAAATAGTTATACTTTCACCGTCTTTTCTTTCTTTGATAGACTGCCACAGCTCTTCTGTAATAAACGGCATCACAGGATGGAGCATCTTGAGAATGCTCTCGAAAACATCCACAGCTTTATCAAATATCTGAGTCGAATATTCAGGATGTTCAGACGATCTTATCTTAAGCAGTTCGATATACCAGTCACAAAAATCTCCCCAGATAAATTCATGCAGGGCTTTGGTTGCTTCGTTTATCTTGTACCCGCTCAAAGCGTCCAGATAGTTCATTATTGTGGTATTCAACCTGCTGTCTATCCATTTATCAAAAATATCCTGTTCATACTTCGATACGGATAAATCTTTAGTCTCTTCTTCGGATTGATGCTTTTTCATAAGCAGGAATCTCGATGCGTTCCATATCTTATTAGCGAAATTCCTCCCTAATTCACATTTCTCTTTAGAAAAATAGACGTCAACCCCTTGAGGTGCAAGGTACACCAGCGTAAACCTTAGTGCATCGGTGCCGTATTCGTTCATCACATCTATTACGTCGGGCGAGTTTCCCAAACTCTTGCTCAGCTTCCTGCCTTTCTCATCCCGTATGATATTATGATAGTACACATCATAAAAAGGGACTTTACCAGTAAATTCGAGAGAAGCCATTATCATCCTTGCAACCCAGAAGAAAATGATATCCGGTGCTGTCGATAGGAAATCAGTAGGATAAAATATCTTCAGGTCCTTGGTCTCATCGGGCCAGCCCATAGTCGAAAATGGCCAGAGCCACGATGAGAACCATGTATCGAGCACATCGGGATCCTGCTCCCAGTTCTCGATATCGGCAGGAGGATCAACTTCACAGTATTTAGAACCATCATGCTTATTATACCACACTGGAATCTGGTGACCCCACCAGAGCTGGCGGGATATGCACCAATCCCTAATATTCGTCATCCAGTGCTCATATACTTTAGCCCATCGGTCGGGGTAGAATTTCACTTTGCCCGAAGTGACCGCTTCCAGCGCAGGAGCAGCCAAAGAAGCCATCGAAACGAACCACTGGTCGGAAAGATACGGTTCTATTATTGTTCCTCCCCTTTCACTGTAACCCACGTTATGCACATAATCTTCTATCTTCTCGATCAGCTTTGATCCCTCGAGTTTTTCGACAATCCGCTTTCTCGCTTCAAACCTGTCGAGACCCGAATACCTTCCTGCAAGTTCATTCATATTTCCCTTCTCGTCAATAACCTGAAGAACCTCGAGTTTGTGCCTTTGCCCTATTTCGAAATCATTGGAATCGTGTGCTGGTGTTATTTTCAAAGCCCCCGTTCCGAATTCGACATCTACATAATCATCAGCTATAATGGGGATAACCCTTTCGGCAACCGGCAGCATCACTTTCTTCCCGATAACATTTTGATACCTGCTGTCATCAGGATGAACAGCTATAGCAGTATCACCAAGCATAGTTTCAGGTCTTGTAGTGGCTATTGTTAGATATTCATCGGTGGGCTTTCCGTCCTCACCAATTAATGGATATTTGATATAATAAAGCTTATCCTTTTTTTCATTATATGTCACTTCTTCGTCAGAGAGAGCTGTTTGCGCAACCGGATCCCAGTTGATTATCCGTTTGCCTTTGTATATTAATCCTTTCTTATACAGGTCAACAAAAACCTTCCTTACCGCGCGTGAAAGACCCTCGTCCATAGTAAACCGTTCGCGTGTCCAGTCAACCGAAGCACCCATCCGTCTCAGCTGGGTTGTTATATTCTTATGATAAACTACTTTCCACTCCCAGACAGTCTTGACAAACTTTTCCCTGCCGAGATCGTACTTTGTTAATTTCTGAGATTTTAGTTTCTTCTCCACAACCGTTTGTGTTGCAATTCCCGCATGGTCGGTTCCGGGAAGCCATAATACATTAAAACCGGACATCCTTTTCCATCGCACATAGACATCCTGTATTGTGTTATCTAGTATGTGGCCTATTGTCAGGTTACCCGTTACATTGGGAGGAGGTATTACAACAGAATACTTGGGTTTGGGAGAATTGACATCAGGAGTATAGAATTCATATTCTTCCCAGAACTTTATCAGTTTGCTTTCTACTTCCTTGGGGCTGTATGTTTTGGAAATTTCCTTCACACGATTTTTCCTTCCTTGTTTTTATTAATTAGCTCGTAAGCAAGTTCAAGGTAAGCCATCGAAACATTCGAATTAACATTATATAATATGACGGGTTTGCCGTAGAACGTGGATTCTGTCAATAAATGATTTCGCGGAATAGTAGTTTTGAAAAGGTATTTATTATAACGAAGCTTCAATTCCCGCTCAGATATTTCCGTGACCTTCGTATTTGATTCATACATGGTCATAACGATTCCTTCTATGTATAACTCAGGGTTTGCTATTTCCTTTATATACTCTACATACTTAAAAAGCTTTGCTATCGCTTCAAGTGCAAAATGTCCGCACCTGATAGGGACGAGTACCGAAGTCGAAGCCGTGAGCGCATTCGAAACTATTCCCCGCATGAGGGGAGGACAATCGATAATGATATATTCATACTGCTGTGTAAATCCCCTCAGTGCGTTCTTAAGAACAACACGGTTCTCGGCAATCTTCGAAAACCTATCATCCCGCTGGATGGAGTTCACGTTTGAGGGTACGAAATCCAGATATTCCAGCTCGGTTTTATGTATTGCGTGGTCAAGCGAATGGGTAAAGCTGAACACTTCCGAAATACCAGCTTTTATTTTTTCAGGTGTAAAACCCAGAGCCATCGCAGATGCACCGAATGGATCCACATCGATGAGCATGGTCTGCTTCTCGGCAACGGCAAGCGAAGCCGCAAGATTTACCGCTGTTGTAGTCTTCCCTACACCGCCCTTCGGCAAACATATTGAAATTATTTTACAGCTCATTGATGAACAGATTTATTAATTTACACAACTTTTATTTTTAATTTACCGATCTTTTCAATTTCAGCTTCTATCAAATCGCCTTTATTCAACCTCATAATCCCTGCCGGTGTACCTGTGAAGATCAAATCCCCCCTTTTCAGGCCAAAAATGCAGGAAATATAGTAAATTATATAATCTATTTCGAATATCATAGAAGATGTATTTGCATCCTGCTTAACATCTCTATTTATCTTAAGTCTCATCATGAGATCGTGTGGGTTATCAATATCTTCAGCTTTAACAACATCGGATACTGGTGCAGCTCCCAGAAATCCCTTGGATAAAGTCCAGGGTAAACCTTTTTGTTTGAATGCTGTTTGAACGTCACGCAATGTAAAATCGATACCCACAGCGTAGCCGAATATATACTCGTAAGCTTCCTCTAAAGGAATATCAACACCATCCTTGCCTATTATTATAACCAATTCGATCTCATTCTGCAAATTATCGGAAATACCTTTTCCCTTGAATACGGGGATACTGACCTTATCGGGATTCATCTCAACCGAAGTATTCGGCTTTAGAAAAATAACCGGTTCTTCAGGCACTTCATCTTTTTTTGATGCTGTATCAAACTCTCTGATGTGCTCCAGATAGTTCTTACCTATACAATAAACATTTTCGACTCTGATCGTTTCCTTACTATTTTTGACCTTCAATTCAGCCATAGATCAGATGCTGACAATTATTTAATACTCCTGAGGGTTTTCCTGTTAACTCCCATCCGGTATAAGGTGTATTTTTACTCTTTGAGTGAAACTTATTAACATCCACAGTCCATTTACTGTTAAGATCAAGAATGGTAAGATTAGCGATCTCACCCTCACTTATTTTGATTTCCGGTAAGTTGAGTATTTTTCTCGGATTAACGGACATACAGCGTATCATATCTTCAATCGAAATTATTCCTTTTGCAACGAGGTAAGTATATGTCAGCCCTACTGCAGTTTCAAGTCCAATAATTCCGAAAGGAGCTTTCTCCAGAGATAATTTTTTTTCTTCTTCGGAATGCGGTGCATGGTCTGTGCAAATTGTATCAATAGTTCCATCCTTCAATCCAACTATAATAGCATCGACATCCTCTTGCGTTCTTAACGGAGGGTTCATCTTGGCATTTGTTCCATACTTCAATACTGCTTCATCTGTCAGGATGAAATGATGCGGACAAGCTTCTGCAGTAACATTTATTCCCTCAGCTTTAGCTTTCCTAACAAGCTCAACTCCTTCCTTCGTACTTATGTGCTGGACATGGTAATGAGAGCCCTTTATCTCCCGTGTTAGCCTAATATCTCTTTCGATCATCTCGTATTCAGCTGAATCAGGTATGCCTTTAACATTTAACTTTCGGGATATTTCTCCCTCGTTCATCACCCCTTCGCCCGATTGGTTCATGACTTCACAGTGCTGCATTACAGGTATATGCAATTCAGCAGATAATTTTAGTGATTTCCGCATTAAATTATCATCACCTATCGGGTTTCCGTCATCCGTAATAGCTAATGCACCGGCTTTATGAAGAATTCGAACGTTTGCTATTTGCTTTCCTCCTCTACCCAGGGTAGCACAACAGGTATTGTACACATTAACAATATTATCTCTTGCCTTTTCGATATTCCGCTTTATTACCTCAGCCGAATCCACCGGTGGTTTGGTATTAGGCATACAAAGTACTCCCGTAAATCCGCCGTAAGCCGCCCCAAGAGCACCCGAAGCAATATCTTCTTTATACGTCTGTCCGGGGTCCCTGAAATGCACGTGCATATCAAAAAGTCCCGGTACAATTATCTTTCCCGTCATATCAATCTGCATCACTTCACGCTCGTGCTGCCATATGACACCCATGCGGTTAATGACGCCATTAACTATCAGAATATCGAACCTGCCGTTAATGTTTTGGGCTGGTGATATAACGTGGCTATTTCTTAATAAAAGTTGCAAACCCTGCTGTATATACCGAACAATGAATAACAATCATTAACACATTGTTGTTATTCATTGTTTTTTGGAGAGTGGACGATACTGGATTCGAACCAGTGACCTCTTCCGTGTGAAGGAAGCGCGCTAACCAACTGTGCCAATCGTCCCTGCTTAAAAGAATATAATTATTTTAAAAAACTTAATAAATCCCTTAAATTTCTCACATTATGCTTCGCAAGTATAAATAAATATAAAGTGCCGGTACGGAAAATAAAATGCTGTCGAATCTATCCAGAAATCCACCGTGCCCCGGTATCAAATGCGAAGAATCCTTAATATTTACCATTCTTTTTAGGTGAGATTCGAAAAGATCGCCTACCTGGGCAAAAACACCCACAATAACCGCTGCAGTAATAACATGAAGATATGAAAATTGCTGCATAACGAAATGATGTATCACCACAGCACCGATAATAGCCATAATAAACCCGATAAGTGAGCCTTCAACAGTTTTCTTCGGACTTATACGTTCTGCAAGTTTGTGCTTTCCGAATGTCTTGCCTCCGAAAAATGCGAATGTATCCGAGATCCAGATAAGCACCAAACAGATAATAGCATAATTTGTTCCGAAGATGCTGATGAACTTTGACGAATTCATCAGGCTTAAAAGTCCGAAAGGTGTAGAAATATATACGATCGAAAGCATCCATGAACCGATGGCTTCAAAATGTTTCTCCGTCTTGAACACTTCATCTATTATCAGATAAGAGAACATGACAAAATACAATATTAGGACAAAGTTAAATCTCTCGAAGTAAAAACAAACTACAATGAGCGAGCTGATCAAAAGAAATACAAATTTATGAAACGAAAATCCGCCCGCCCAGATAGTAAAGCGTGAAGGTATTACCCGTGGTTTCTCAAATAAATTATAAAATTCATTCATGCAAAAAAGTGATACAACGACACAGAATGTAAGAAATGTATAATTGCCTATGTAAGCCAGAATAATAATAAGAGGTATTCCTATGATGCCGACAATGACCCTGACAGAAGTATTACTCAACCCTGGCGGCTCTCCTCTCTTACACGGAATTTATAGAATAAGCTCAAAACACCGATAAATAAGACTAAAGCGGATACTGTCATGATGAGAGTATCCATAGTTTCCGAAGCCGATAAATGCAGGGTTTGAAAATCTTCCTTCCCGTATTTATAAAGAAAAAATGATGCAAAAAAGTTATTTAGAAAATGACAGATGATGCTTGTATAGAGGCTGTTGGAATAGTATACAATAAAACCAAGATAACCCCCGAGGATAACCAGCGGAATGAGGTTAAACGGCTGAAAATGATAGATTGCAAATAAAACACCCGAAAGGAAAATTGCTATTGCAGGTCTTGAGATCTTCTCAAGGTTTTTCAGTACAAATCCCCTGAACAGTATCTCTTCGCATATTCCCGGCGTTAAACAAATGACAAAAACGACCACCAAAAATTCTATAGAGGAGTAAGCGGTCACAATTTTGACGGTCGATTGCTCAAGCATGTCAAAAATATCCTTGACCTGTTTAATTGAATCCTTCAGAACAGGGAGATGGTCAAGCGCATAATCCTGAAAATATATATATCCCTGCAAAAACGGCTGGATGAGTAAAATTCCCAGTATAGCAAGAAAGAATAAAAGAGGTGACGGCACATGCAGTCTAAAAGTTTCCCTCAGTTCAGGTGTCCGGAGCCGGGTAAAAAACAGGGTCGGAGCGAGGATAAACATATATTGGGCAAACGCCAGGATGGTCCGTGTCGTTTTGACATTTCCATCAAGTTGTTCACCTCCGGCAACAAGGGCAAGTGCTCCACCTATTATCTGGTAAAGGAAGAAGATTATTCCCAGAACTACAATGACATATGCGAGAGGGTTTAAGTTTTTTAAGAAACTTGATCTGGGCTCGTAGTCTTCGTTATTTAAGTTAAAATTCTGCAATAATTTAAGAATATAATTAACTAATATAAAAAAACGTATCGAGAGAATTAAACCATAATATATTCCCTTTTATTTTGAGAATTATGAAGAAAATTTAAAATGAATTAGTGAAAATCCGAAATGATCACTAATTATCTGTGCTATATAAGTGTTATTTATTTAATTATTTAAGTAAAATACGCACGGTTTTGAGTGCGTTAGGACAAAATTGAAAATTGATTATTTGCTATAAAATCAGTAATTTATACCATTGTTGAATAAATAATATTTTCTTGATAAATAAGAGACCGTTTTTCTTTTTAGTAGGGATCACATTCTTGTTTATCTCGATGCATTTATCCAAAGCTGATGATCGTTCGAATGCCAGAGGGCAGTCGATGTCAAATGCTTCCATGGTTTCTTCACAGGGTATTGATGCATACGGAGTTAACCCGGCGAACTACGATTACCATCCATTCCGGAAACAGAAACCTTCCTCAAAAAATTCAGATCTAAAGATAATTGACAATACACCGCGATTACAGATATCTGTTATTTCCCTAGGGGGCGGCTATGGCTCTGACGTTTCTATGGATTTTTATAATAACTATCTGAAATACCTGTCGATTAACAGGGCAACTTTTACAGGTCTGTTTACAAATTTCGCTGATGTTATAAATTTCAGGCAAAATGTGCTGCCGGCTGATGAAACTAATGTCAATTACGACCTTGAACTTAAATGGTTTTCCGTCAACTGCAGGATTCCGAAATGGGGAGCTGTAAATTTTACTATCTCGGACAGAGCCGGGCTAAATACAGACGTATTAAGCAGGGATAATTATCTTCCAGCTACATATTCATTAACATTTAATTCCAATGGAAGCTATAATCTAACCAATATTCATCTTCACCAATCACAGGCAACTGCATGGTGGATAAGAAAATATTCACTCGGATTTGCCAGGCAATTCGAAATGAAAGGATTTATAAAAAATATCTCGTTTGGAGTAACGGGAAGCCTTGTTCACGGATTTGGTAATGTAATTACGTATAATTCAACGCTGGATATTAACACTTATGGTGTAAGACCTGTTGAAACAGGAAATCATGTTGACACAATAGAAGGAAAACAGGGTTTTTACTCTCAGGCATCTCTGACAGACTTTTTTATGGATTACAGAGACGGTGCGAGGAACCATTTCAATTTTTTTCCTAAGCCTGCGGGTAAAGGCTACGGTATAGACCTCGGATTCACTATGCAATTAGGTGAAAATATTAAAATAGGAGCAAGCGTAATCGATCTGGGGAAAATAAAGTGGGATTACCATACAATAATAAATCTTGATACAAATCATTTCTTATATAAGGATTTTGTTCTTACTCCCGGTGACCCGACCTATAACCAATTCGTTAATGACCTTGACGGAATAGACACAAGGGATACAGTCCACCCATATTCCACAGACATGCCGACACGATACCGGGCAGGGATTATGTACCAGCCATCGGATAGATTTCTGCTTGAGATGGATTGGACGGAAGGAATGAATGATTTTCCCGGAAATTCCATAAAAAGCGTATTTTCACTTGGCAGTGAATATTATACATTAAAATACCTTCCTGTCCGTGCCGGTGTATCGTACGGCGGAGCAGAGGGTCTTGCATTCTCCATAGGTGCGGGATTAAAATTAAGATACATAGACATTGATTTCTCAGCCTATGGTATAAATAATATTATCGGGAATAAAAGATTATCTTTATCATTATCTTGTAAATTAATAATTTAAATAAATAAACAACCATGAAAACCAAAAAATTATTATTAATAGCTTTTTTACTGGCTGTGTTTATATCAGCTTTATATGATGGCTGTACTAATGAGACTACAGGTCCTCCCGCTGAAGTTCCTGGGTTTAAGCCGACTATCAGATTGAAACTCTACTCGACATATCAATATACAAATGACACGATCCTGCCATCAGGTCTACACCAAAGAAAACCTGGTATAATCACAAATGATACAATTAAAACTTTTTCTAATTTTAACGGGAAAAATGCTTTTGGAATATTTAGCCACACCATAGGTCAACCTTCTGTGATCTATTATGTGAGCTATGACAGTACAGCAGGATTATACTACCAGTGGGGTATAACGAATCTGATAAATCCTTCTCAGTCGCCATCCTGGGATGTAGCCGCTAATTTTGCAGCATCACGAAGCTCGAATTGGGTAATAGGACAAATCAATGATACATTAACTTTTTCAATCCCAAGTATTGGTACTATTACAGTTCCATTTTCAGGTCCGCTTACAGGAAAAGTAGCTGACAGCACAATCGTTGTAACTACTTCTGCAGTACCCGATACTATACACTGTTATCGCATAGAATATAATGCTAATATTTCGGGAACTACTGTAATAAATCTAGTGACTATAACATTTTCAGCTTCGATATATGTTGAATATTATATCGGTTATTATTCACCGCAATTCCCGAATAACCCTTCGGGATTAGTCGAACTGAGGTTAAATCCATTCAACATCACAACATCTCCGTATATAATTACGATCCAGGAAGGCGGATACGACAGGATATTACAGAGTTATACGATAGCACCTTAAGCTATTTGTAACAAGCAAAATTTTTTTAAGGGACAGGCTGATGCCTGTCCTTTTTTAATTTACAACTGTTCAAAATAAAAATAACACTTAAATAAAATAAATGAGATGTCATGGATTTATAAATAATGTTCAGATTTTGAGCAAAACCCCCCTTAATCCCGCTCCTCCAAAGGCGGATCTGCGACTTTGATTAAAGGGGGGACACAGGGGGGTTAGAAACGAAAAACCTATTCAAGGAACTAAGATTTTAACTAATAACTGAATTACACAATATTTGTGATGAATTGAATTTCTTCTCGTTCTGGACAGATACGTTATAAAATTACTTTATGAATACTATTCGGTCTTTTTTGTGTTTGATTTAATGATTAAATTAAAGATTATGCATAAATAAAGGATTGAAAATACATAAATTCAAGAAAAAGAACCCGGTAGAAGAATTCGACGAATTTGTTACCATAGTAAAACGTCTGAGGAATGAATGTCCCTGGGACAGGGAGCAAACCCATGAGTCAACACGCCATCTTCTGCTCGAAGAAACCTATGAGGTTCTTGAAGCGATTGATGAAAAAAATTATGAGGAATTGAAAAAGGAACTCGGCGACGTACTTCTGCAGGTTGCCTTTAATGCAGTGATTGCAGAGGGTAACGGGGAATTCGACCTGAAAGACGTAATAAATGGAATTAATGAAAAATTAATATCAAGACATCCCCACGTCTTCGGAAACGTTAAAGTGAGCGGGACTAAGGAAGTGCTGAAGAACTGGGAACATATTAAGCTTGGTGAAGGCAACAGAAGATCAATACTTGAAGGTGTGCCTAAGGAATTACCTGCACTCACAAGGGCTTACCGTTTACAGGAAAAATCATCCAAAGTCGGATTTGATTGGGATACCAGTGCAGATGCTTTCAAGAAAGTGAAGGAAGAGCTCCGGGAATTTAAAGAAGCAGCAGAAAAAAGAAAAAAGGTCAAAAGAATTGAGATGGATAACGATCTATCCGACCTCGAAGACGAGCTTGGTGATATACTTTTCGCCATAGTAAACTACGCCAGATTTCTTAACATCAATCCCGAGAATGCTCTGAGAAAAACCATTAGAAAATACATAAAACGATTCCATTACATAGAAGATACCCTGAAAAAAAAGGGTAAAAAGATAACCGAATCTAACCTTGAAGAAATGGATGGTATCTGGAACGAATCGAAAAAATTTATTCCTTAAAATTTATAAACCGGAGTTTAAATAAAAAGTGAATAAAAAAGTAAGAAATCTTGTAATACTGTTTTTATTCATCTTCCAGCATGCCATATTCGGGCAATTTTCAGCTTCGAAGGTCGAGGCTCTTCAGCAGCTGCTTGACTCCATCATTGCTCCCGTCAAAGAAGCTAATATTACCGTCTCAACAAAGGTTGTGCACGCAGATAAATACAAAACCCTTTACGAATACCAGCCGGAAACTAAAGTAATACCCGCTTCCATAACAAAACTGGTAACCTCTGCATGTGCTCTTAGCAAGCTGGGTCAGGGATATGTGTTCCAAACCGTTATTTACACCGATGATAACAATATTACTGACGGGATCGTACATGGTAATGTATATTTGAAAGGATTCGGTGATCCAGACCTGAACAGCACGGATATACAATATCTTTCGGATCTATTAATTAAAAGCAATATCAAAGAGATCACCGGCAATATCGTAGCCGATGAATCGTATTTCGATAATGAATATTACTGTTTATCCGGGTATTATTCGGGGGATACAGGTCCTTCCTATTGGCCCTATGTAAATGCGCTTCCTTTGAATAAAAATGAAGGTTACACTAATCCGGCGGTAAGTGCAGGTGAATTATTGTCTTCCGATCTTACTTCAGCCGGAGTTACTTTCACAGGTTCGGTTATTAGCGGTACAACTCCCAAAGCAGCCCGGGAGATCGGCAGAATAACACATTCGATTTTCGATGTACTGTCCCACATGAATAAAGAGAGTGACAATCATTCTGCGATCACCATATTCAAGCTCCTCGGAGCAAAGCTGAAATCAGACCCGGGTTCTCTTAAGGGCGGCCAGGAAGTAATAGAATCGTTCCTGTCAGAAATAGGGATAGACAGGTATTCATACGAAATTCTTGAAGGGTCCGGATTGACAAGGTATAATAAGGTGAATGCCGAAATGTATATAAAGCTTCTAAAATATATGTACGATGACAGGTTCCTGTTCGATTACTATTATAATTCTTTATCGATTGCCGGAAAGGATGGAACTTTAAAGAACAGGATGATAGGAACCGAAGCTGAAGGAAATGTTCACGCGAAAACAGGCACTTTGAACGGTGTAAGCGCTCTGAGCGGTTACGTGGTAGATGAGGATAACGAGATATTAATATTTTTTATAGTTATGAATGGATTCGGAGGTGAATATAATTTTGTGAAAAGCGTACAGGATAATTTTTGTATTTCTCTTGCTCAATTTTCCAGGAAGTGACTGCTAATGAAATTCAAGTTAAGGTCTGACTATAAGCCGGCGGGAGACCAGCCGCAAGCTATTAAAGAGCTTATCGAAGGCATAGAGCGGGGTGATAAATATCAAACCCTGCTGGGCGTTACTGGTTCCGGGAAAACATATACCATCTCGCATGTAATACAGAATACAGGAAAACCGACATTAATAATGTCACATAATAAAACACTCGCTGCCCAGTTATACGGAGAGTTCAAAAATTTCTTTCCTGAGAACAGGGTTGAGTTCTTCATAAGCTATTATGATTATTACCAGCCGGAATCGTACATACCATCAACAGATACATACATTGCAAAGGACTTATCTATAAACGAAGAGATAGACCGTCTTCGCCTCCGTGCCACGACGGCTCTTCTAGAGGGAAGGAAAGATGTAATAATTGTGGCGTCCGTATCATGCATATACGGTATCGGTGCTCCGGAGGATTACGCCGAACAGATGCTTATAGTAAAACGGGGAGAAAAAATTTCGAGAAAGGAACTTCTCAATAAGCTCATAGATATACATTATGTGAGAAATGATTTTGATTTTAAACGCAGTACTTTCAGGGTCAGAGGTGACGTAATAGATCTCATCCCTGCCTATGAAGACGAAACTGCCATCAGGATAGAAATGTTTGATGACGAGGTCGAAAGTATCTACTACTTTGACAGGAAATCGGGCGAAATAATATCTGCCGAGGATACTGTGGTCGTTTATCCGGCAAAGTATTTTGTGACTACGGAAGAGAGGATGCAGGCAGCAATCAAAGCTATCCGCAGGGAACTCGACGAAAGAGTTATAGAGCTCCAAAAAGAGAACAAGTTAGTAGAAGCCCAGCGTCTTGAACAGAGAACCAATTTCGATCTTGAGATGATACAGGAGGTTGGTTACTGCACCGGCATAGAGAACTATTCCCGTCACATGGACCAGCGTCCCCCGGGTTCCCGTCCGTCATGCTTGTTTGATTACCTGCCGAAGGATTTTCTGCTCATTGTGGATGAATCGCACGTTTCTGTCCCGCAGATAAACGGAATGTATAACGGTGACAGGCAAAGAAAACAGACACTGATAGACTACGGTTTCAGGCTTCCTTCCGCCCTGGACAACAGACCGATGAAGTTCTCGGAGTGGGAATCCGCAGTAAACCAGGTCATTTTTGTAAGTGCTACACCGTCTGATTATGAACTCGAGAAATGCGGCGGGGTCTATGTGGAGCAGATCATCCGCCCGACCGGACTCCTGGACCCGGCTATTGAGGTCCGCCCTGTTAAAACCCAGATAGACGACCTTATCAACGAGATACGCGAACGTTCCAAAAAGAAAGAACGGGTACTGGTGACAACTCTTACGAAACGCATGAGCGAAGACTTGACCGATTACCTCATAGGAATCGGTATTAGAGTAAGGTATATCCATTCTGAAATAGACGCATTGGACAGGGTAGATATCCTCCGGGACCTTAGACTGGGGAATTTCGACGTATTAGTAGGCGTAAACCTGCTACGTGAAGGCCTCGATCTGCCCGAAGTATCCATGGTTGCAATAATAGATGCCGATAAGGAAGGTTTCTTGCGTTCAGAAAAATCATTGATGCAGACAGCAGGCAGAACCGCAAGGAATGCTAACGGATTAGTTGTGTTATATGCGGATAAAGTAACGAATTCAATGGATAAGGTCATCAAAGAGACTACAAGGAGAAGAAAGCTCCAGGATGAATATAACAAGAAACATCATATTAACCCGAAGACAATATATAAAACACTGGAAGAGATAATGAGCACAACAGTTGTAGCGGATTCCAAAGCTAAGCTTCCATACGGTAAAAAGAAACACGAAAGAAGAACAAGCCTGTCTATTCTCACCGAGCCGGTTCAGACAAAATTTAATGCAGAAGAAAGAAAAGAATTTATAGAAAGCCTGCGGAAACAAATGATAGAATCTGCTAAAGACCTTGAATTCGAACGTGCCGCTGAGATAAGGGATGAGATAAAAAGACTGGAAGGGTAAAAATAATCATCATATAGTAAAATATCTAACTTAAAAATGACATTATAAATCGGATAAATAAAAATGAAAAATAATAAAATTCGAAAAAGTTATTATCCTCATATATACTACATCCTGTTTCTCGCATTCTTTATATTTTCTTCGCTCCACCTCATGTGCAACAAACAGGAAAGTGTCCCACAGGTAGATTCCACTAAGAAAAATACATCTCCTAAAATACTCTTTGTCAAACAGGGAGAGGTTTATTTCGAAAATAAAGAGAATAAGCTTGTCAAAGGCATAGATGTAGAGATTGCCGATACAGATGATAAAAGGCATACGGGTTTAATGTACAGGGAAAGTATGGAAGATAACCAGGGAATGCTTTTTATATTTCCCTCGGAAGAACTTCAGGCTTTTTATATGAAGAA
>JBEKSX010000070.1:0-15757 GCA_049516635.1 Ignavibacteria bacterium
GTTACCATGGGGGTGGTTCTCCCCTTATTCGAGGAATCAAACGATGAAGGCAAGAAACAACTGGGTATGGAAGTACTTAACGGTGTTAAGTTCGCGCTCTCGGAGTATTATAAGACTTCAGGCAAAGATGTACTTCTGGATGTAAGGGATACAAAAAAGGATGTAGAAACGACCGTTAATATTATGACTGAATTAGGAGAGAATGATTCTGTAGTTTGTGTGCTCGGACCTATATACAGCAATGAGCTTTCCGAATCAGCCGATGATGCCTTCATGTATCAGATGCCTGTGGTCTCTCCTACCGCCACGGGTGATGATCTGGCTGATACACATGAATACGTTTTTCAGCTCAACCCGACATATGATGTGCGGGGCAGGCTGATGGCAGATTATCTGTATAAAGAACATGGTATGAGAAATTTTGCCGTATTAGCGGAAGAATCTTACGGGACGAATTTTTCGAAGCACTTTGAGGAAGAAGCAAAAAAGCTCGGTGCTAAAATAGTAATATCCGATACTTATAATAAGAATTGGAAAAATATCAACCAGATTGTGGAGCATTTTAATAGAGTCATTCTTGAAAACGATCTGTTTATTAATCCTTCCAATCTTAATTTGAAGCAAAGGGAGAAGCTTGAAAACTCAGGATTAAGATACGGATTGCTGGATTCGCTTATAAACCTCAAGGCTGAGGTCAGCATATATTTTCTTTTTGGCAGAAATGCAAAAAAGGTGATCGATACGCTGAATATTAAACCTTACCAGCTTAAAAGCGATACCTTAAAGTTCATTCAGGGTTATATAGATGCTATATATATACCGATATCAAATCCTTCAGAGATAAGCTTATTGGTGCCTGAGTTATTTTCCAGCGGGCTGGCTTTCTTTATTGCCGGAACCGGTGACTGGAACAATGATAAAGCCCTGGAAGACAATAAGATGTATCTTAAGAACCTAATATTCGAATCCGAATATTACCTGGATGAAGAGAACCCAAAGCTTACGGAATTAAAATCAGCACTGAAGAAGACAAAGTACAAGTTGAATAAATCATTTCTTTTCGGATATGATTCTATGGGACTTCTGTTAAATATTATTTCCGAGGGGAACCATACCCGCCGGGAAATTTATGATGCATTGAATAAGGTCTCTTCTTATGATGCCATTAAATCAAAGATATCACTAGACCACAGGAGAGTGAATTCCGAACTGAACATACTAACTTATAATGACGGCTTAAAGAGGATATGTACTTATAAGCTGCCCAAATAATCGTGATACTGAGAAAATTTATTCCATATATTATTTTTTTTGTAACTGTTGTTCAGCCCTGTGCTTCGTATACCCAGCAGCGTCCCGAGATGTCAAAAGAAGAGTGGAATATTCGCAGAGATGATTATGCAGTCCAGATCATTGTACTTTTGAGAAAGCTTGAGGGCATTGATCATAAGATCGACAGTTTAACGTCGGTTGACTCATTAAAATCAAAAGAATTAGAGAAGAATGAAGAAGAGCTTTATGCTCTTGTAGGCTTCACGAAATCGGGAATAGAAGAATTCAGAAAAAAGTTTGAACTCACAGAAGATAAGATCAGCAGCAGGATAAGTTCTCCAGAAGATGCAAAGGCGATGTATTTTGATGAAATAAGCAGAAGCAAAGCGATATGCCTTCCTGAGTTTTCTGAAAGATATTCTTCGATGAAGAAGCATCTGGAGGAGTGGGAAGGATTCGTGCCGTTGATAGCAGAAACAAATAAAGAAGTGATTGTGAATAAGGAAGAAACACCTGTGCAGGAAAAAATCAATGAGCCAATAGAAGAATATCAAAATACTCCCGGCGAGGAAAAAAATATTGAATCATCTCCTGTTAACGAAAGAACATACACTGTGGTCAAAGGTGATTGCCTTCGCAGCATCGCCCAGGCAAAATATAATTCATCTGAGCTATGGCCTTTGATATGGCTGGCTAATAAAGACGGTATAGTGAACGAAAGAAATTTTTATTTCGATTTCCAGCGGGCTGTGATCGATCCGAATCGTATTTATCCAGGGCAAATATTGTTTTTACCGGTGGTAACGCAAAAGATGAGGACTGATGTCGAGAACTTTGAAAAACGTATCCGGGGGAAAATAAGCCCTGAAGAGAAATAATATACTGTCCTAAAAAGTCTACACTTTAGCAGTAACCTCAAAAACTACACATTAATCAATTAATAATACTGTATATTTTTTTAGAAAGTACTTGACAAAGGTGAAAAATGACCTTATATTTGTATCACTTTAATTAACCCTATTTTATAACGCCATAAAATAAAGGAGAAACTACATGGCAAAAATTAGAACCATGCTGTACATCTTCCTTGCAGCAATGATGCTGACCGGTACATCCATGCTTATTGGATGCGGCGGCGGAGTTGACGAAGAGCAGATGCAGCAGTTAAACAACCTGAAAGCTGAAGTCGAAAGCCTTCAGAGCCAGGTGAAAGCTAAAGAAGACGAGAAAGCTTCTTTAGAGAAAAAGATCTCCGATCAAGAGGCAAAGAACAAAAAATGTTCAGACGATCTGGCAAAGGTTAAAAACTGTGTCGACGATCTGAATAGGGAGGGTAAGTAATATGAAACTGCATAAATTAATCATATTCGTACTCGCTTTTGGATTAGTTTTCTTATCCAAAGCCCCGTTGTTTGCCCAGGATGACGATGACGAAGAGAATCAACAGATGGAAGAAATGGATGAAGAGACATGGCAAAAACAGATGGATGACTACAACGCACAGAAGACCCAATTAACAGCGAAACTTGCTGACCTGAATAAGGATATTGACGGGTTAAAAGCTTCTCTTGCCGAAAAAGAGAACAATTTCAAGGTTTGTGATGCCGCAATCTATGCTGCAGTCGGAAACACAAGAGAAGGCGTTGCTGATTTCAGGAAAAAATTCGAAGAGACTGAAAAGAAGATCAACGGTAAGTCCGGAACCCCGGCTGATGCAAGAAAGATGTATTTCGATGAGATCTCCAAAGATAAGGCAAGATGCTTACCCGAGTTCGCAGACAGATATGCTTCAATGAAGAAGAAACTGCTCGACTGGGAAGGTATAAAGCCTGTTGAAGGTGGAACATATACAGTTGTCAAAGGCGACTGCTTATGGAAGATCTCTAAGATGAAATACAACTCACCGTACTACTGGCCGGCAATCTGGGATGCTAACAAGAACGGTGTTGTTAACAAAGACCAACTGACCAACCATCGCCACAAAGCGGTGACCAATCCTAACTTGATCTATCCGGGTCAGGTCTTGAGGATCCCGACACTTACCGATGCTCAGAAAAAAGAAGCTGAAATGAAATCAAAGAAGTACAGAAGACACAGAAATGTTAAAAAAGAAGAAGGCGTAAAGAAGGAAGAGACCAAGAAGGAAACTAAGAAAGAGGTAAAGAAAGAAGAACCTAAGAAAGAAACTAAGAAAGAGACCAAGAAAGAAGAGCCTAAGAAAGACGTTAAGAAAGACGTTAAGAAAGACGATACTAAGAAATAACTTCGGGATTTCACTTTCAGTTGTTGACTTACAACAATTTAAGAACCCTTATACATTACAGTATAAGGGTTCTTTGTTTTATAAATTATTTATTATTTTTACGTATTGTCTATAGAAGAAAAATATATATCACTCGAGGGGGTCGACCTCGCAGATTTCACCGGTTTCAACGAAAAAAATATTGACCTTATCAGGGAGCAATTTCATTCTAATATTACAATAAGGGGTGAAACTGTATATCTTAAAGGTGAGCAGGAAGAAATAGTCCAGCTCGAAACAATTTTCAAGGAACTTGCACTCCTTCAGAAAAGACAGGGTAAAATAACAGAAAGCGATATCAGCCTTATTCTTGAGCTGGTTACAGGTTCCAGGGATGTTGATCTTGAAAAAAGATTCGGTGTGAAAAAGGAAGAACTTGATGACGTGATCCTGGTGGAGAAGAATGATTTCGTCAAGCCGAAAACGTTGGGACAAAGAGATTTTTATTATACAACAAAGAATAATGAGATTGTTTTTGTCATCGGACCCGCAGGAACGGGTAAAACATACCTGTCCGTTGCCATAGCGCTTGCGGCTCTGAAGAGTAAAAGAGTTAACCGGATCATTCTCTCCCGTCCGGCAGTAGAGGCGGGTGAAAGTCTTGGTTTCCTGCCGGGTGATCTGTCCGAAAAAGTAAATCCATACCTTAAACCACTTTTCGATGCACTTGAGGATATGATTCCCATAGAAAAGCTCAGGTCTTATTTTGAAAAGAATATAATTGAGATCATTCCGCTTGCATATATGCGCGGTAGAACGCTAAATAATGCGTTCCTTATTCTTGATGAAGCACAAAATACCACGGCTCTTCAAATGAAGATGTTCCTCACAAGGTTGGGTGTAAATTCAAAAGCAATAATAACGGGCGATATCACACAGATAGATCTTCCTACAAAACAAACTTCAGGACTGGTTCAAATTCAGAATATACTTCAGCACATAGACGGGGTTGAATTTGTTTACCTGACAAAGAAGGATGTAGTCCGACATAAGCTTGTTAAAGACATCATTAATGCTTATGAAAAATACTCAAATGGAAATAATAAAAAAGATGAGGGAGAAGTGCAATGATCTCAAGATTTTTTTACCTAAATCTTTTTTTTAAAGTATTAAGGACATATGAAATTTGCTTTTTCATCTATTTTCTCATTTTCATTTAATCTTTTAAGCATTTTGGTTATATTCCAGCGATGTATCGAATAAAATTAAACGAATTTGAAGGACCTCTGGACCTGCTGTTGTTTTTTATACAGCGCGATGAGCTGGATATTCACAATATCCCTATATCCAAGATCACAGCCGAATTCTGCGAATATGTAAATTATATGCAGGTTCTTGACCTCGAAATTGCGAGTGAGTTTATTCTGATGGCGGCTACCCTGATCCAGATAAAAGCTAAGATGATGATAATGTCAGATGATGAAGAAATCGAAGAAGAAGAAGATCCGAGGTACGAACTGGTGAGACGGCTTCTGGAATATAAAAGATACAAGGATGCTTCAGTAGAAGTGGCTAATTATGAAGGTGAGCAGAGAAATATTTTTTATAGGCATGACTATGAAGGGGATGAGAAAGAGCCATATTCCGTGGATAATGACCCGAGCTTGCAGAATCTGACACTGTACAACCTCATCAAAGCTTTTAAGTATGCGATGGATCACCGTCCCAAGGAGGTCATACACAATATTACCAGGTTCAATGTTTCCCTGGATGAACAGGTTGATTTTCTGAATAAAATCTGCAATGCACAGGAATTTATTTCTTTTCTAGAAATTATCAAAACCATGAATGAAAAACTGCGTATCGTTGTAACGTTCATCGCAGTGCTAGAAATGGTGAAAAATGGGTTATTAGGCATAAGGATCAATAATGAGCTGTCCGATTTCATAATATTCAGGATCGCTGTTCCTGAACCAAACATTCGCTATGACGAGTAATAATCTTAAAAATATAATAGAAGCTCTTCTCTTCTCTTCCGATAGACCTTTATCTCTTTTACAGATAAAGGATCTTATTAACGAAGAGAAAGAAAGCACAGGTATGACTGCTGACATTAAGCATATCGAAGCTTCTATTGCCGAGATTAAAGAAAAGTATCAAAGCGATGAATATTCGTTCAGGTTAATGGATATTGCGGGAGGTTTCAGGTTTGCAACTAAAAAACCCTACAGTGCCTGGGTTACCAAGATGAATAAAGACAAGCTGAGACGTCGTTTATCTCAGTCAGCGCTGGAAACGCTTTCTATTATTGCATATAATCAGCCCATTACGAAATCGGAGATCGAATTTGTACGGGGTGTTAATGTGGATTATATCGTAGGTGCACTGCTTGAAAAAAATCTTGTGACCATTAAAGGACGAGCAGACGCACCTGGACGCCCGATGTTATACGGCACAACCCCGGAATTTTTAGAGCTGCTCGGAATTAACTCGACCGCTGAACTGCCGCCGCTTAAAGAGATACAGGAAATTATTAAATCAGGTCCGCCCGAGGGCATCACACAATCGGATATCGATTTCTATGAAGAGATCAATATGATTAAGGCAAAAGCCGCAAACAATGAAACATTTAAGGAAGCAGAACAGAATATTTTAAAGGAAGTCGAAGATTTGAGTACCGGGGAGCAAACTGCGATTGAAAGCTCTTCCAACAATGATATACTTGAAGATAACGGATCAATTGGAACGGAAGAAGTTAATGATGGTGAAGAGATTATTATACCCTCCTCCGATGAACGTTCCGAAGATGCATCTTCAGAAAATGTTGATGAAGAGAAGATCGAATGAATGAAGGCAATCTTACCCGGCTAAATAAGTTTATTTCAGCATCTGGCTTATCATCAAGGCGAAAAATAGATGAATTAATACTTCAAGGAAGAGTAACTGTCAATTCAAGAACGGTGAGTGAGCTCGGAATCAAGATAGACCCTGAAAAGGATATTGTTAAAGTTGACGGTGAAACGATCAGAAAAAAATCCAATTTTATTTACGTACTGCTTAATAAACCAGCCGGATATATAACAACATTGAATGATGAGAAGAACCGCAGGACTGTTATGGACCTTATCGGTGTAAACCAGAGAATTTATCCTGTCGGAAGGCTGGACTATGAAACCGAAGGTCTTTTGCTTCTTACAAATGACGGAGAACTAGCAAACCGATTGATGCACCCTAAATTCGAAATCACTAAAACATACCAGGCAAAACTTAATAGACCTATAGACGAAAAAACTTTACGCCGGCTCGAGAGGGGGGTTCTTATTGACGGGAGAAAGACCAGCGTTGCGAAAGTTAATATCGTAACAAATACAGGCAAGACTCAGATACGGATATCCATCCATGAAGGCAGGAACCGGCAGGTCAGGAAAATGCTTGAATCAGTCGGCGTGTTTGTGAGGAAGCTGAAAAGGACCGGGTATGCTAATCTGAATGATAACGGACTTAAAATCGGCGGGTGGCGATACCTGACTGCAATAGAAGTTTCAGAGCTTAAAAAAACAACCTAATTAAAGAGCACAGGAGTATATTTTGATCGAACAGAACGATCTAATAAAGCGCAGATTGGAAGAGCTTGAAGAGATAAAAAAGATGGGGGTAAATCCTTATCCTTATAAATTTGATGTTACTGCCGGTTCGAATGATGTAATAAAATATTTCAAAGATCCTGAAACAGATGATGAGAAAGAAAAGCAGAAAGAGAAAACCGTTTCTGTAGCGGGAAGGATAATGGCAAGACGAATCATGGGCAAAGCGAGCTTCTGCCATATCAAGGATGAAACAGGAAGAATACAGATTTATATACGTAGGGATGACGTGGGGGATAAGCTGTATTCTATCTTTAAGCTGCTTGATATCGGTGATATTATTGGGGTGAAAGGGTTTGTATTCAGGACAAAAATGGGTGAAATATCAATACACGCCATTTCGTTTGAGGTTCTAGCTAAAACTATCCTTCCGCTGCCGGTTGTAAAAGAGGAAATTACTGAGTCAGGAGAAAAGATTATTCACGATGCCTTCACCGATGTTGAGCTGAGATACCGGCAGAGGTATATTGACCTTCTGGTAAACGAGAACGTAAGGGAAACTTTTATTAAACGCACGAATATTATCAAATCTATAAAAAGGACTTTAGAAAAACATAATTTTTTCGAGGTCGAAACTCCAACGCTCCAAACTATCTATGGAGGGGCAAACGCAAAACCGTTCGTGACGCACCATAAAGTTCTGGATATGAATCTATATCTCAGGATATCGAATGAGCTGTACCTGAAAAGGCTGATAGTAGGGGGTTTCAACCGCGTATACGAATTTGTGAGGGATTTCCGCAATGAGGGTATAGACAGAACACATAACCCGGAATTCACACAGGTGGAATGGTATCAGGCTTACGGAGATTATAATGACAGTATGAACCTGTTCGAGGAAGTCATCGAGCAGGCATGTATTGATGTGAACGGAACTGCTAAGATAAAATACCAGGATACAGAACTTGATTTTACACGGCCCTGGAAACGGAGGAAGATGGCAGACATTCTGAAGGAGGTGACCGGGCTGGATGCACATAGATCTACAAAAGCCGATATAATAAAATATATGAAAGAACATTCCTTAGAATACGATGAAAAGATCTCATTCAGCAAGGGATTGCTTCTCGCAGTATTATTCGAGGAAACATGCGAGGATTTGCTGGTACAGCCGACTTTTGTTCTTGACCACCCCATTGACACAACACCTTTATGCAAACCGTTACGCGAATATACCCCGGAGCAACTGGAAGAAATGAAAAAGGATCCCGAACAGGTGATATTTGTTGAAAGGTTCGAACCGTACATTTACAGGTGGGAACTCGGTAATTCGTACAGTGAGCTTAACGATCCTATATTGCAGCGAAAACTCCTGGAAGAGCAAGTGGAACGCGGCAGAGGCGGTGAAGAAGAAACTCACCCGCTTGATGAAGATTTTATTCGTGCCATCGAAACGGGCATGCCCCCGACAACCGGCGCGGGACTTGGTGTGGACAGGCTTGTAATGCTTCTAACAAATTCCCAAAACATTAGAGACGTCATATTTTTCCCCCTGATGAAACCGCTGGGGTAATAGTAAGAGTAGATTTTATATTTTATGCTAGAGAATCATACTTATATCCGCGAACAATTCCCTTTTTTGAAAAAGTTCATCTATTTTGATGCAGCGCATTATACGCCATATCCTCAGGTGGTAGTGAAGGAGCTCAATGAATTCATGAAGAGATACACTGAAGATTACCTGAATCTGAGTCTTTTCAATATGGATATCACGCGTGAAATGAAGAGCACATGTGCAAAAATGATCAACGCTGATCCCGATGACATAATCATAACTTCAAGTACAACCCATGGCATAAACATTTTTGCTAACGGCATCAATCTTCCTCCTGATGACAACAACGTTGCGTTCCTTGATTCGGAATTCCCCGCTGTAGTCTACCCATGGTTAAACCAGCAGGACCTCGGCAGAGTGTCAGTGGTAATGATCCCTTCCTCAAAAGGATACACCAATGAGACAGTAATAAAAAAATCTCTTCTTGATTATAATGTTAGGGTATTAACTATCAGCTATGTGCAATTCCTCGGATACAGGTATAACATTAAGAGCATAGCGGAATTCTGCAGGAAGAATAATATATTTCTTGTTGTAGATGCAATACAGGCTGCAGGAATTTGTCCCATAGATGTTGTTGATATGGGCATCGATTATATTTGCACGGGAAATCAAAAATGGCTGATGTCTCCTGCAGGAACAGGATTTACCTATATTTCAAAGAAATACAAGGAATTTGTCCACCCGTCATATGCAGCAACTTCAAGCATTAATTATGATTTCGAGAATTTCCTCAGCTACAAGCTCGACTTCAAGAATGACGGTGCTGCTTATGAAAATTCGACTTTGAACACACTCGGTATGATCGGTATGAACGAAGTGATGAAATTATTCATGGAACTTGGTGTAGAAAATATATTCAGGCACATTCTCGATATACAGGACCATTTTATCGAACTTCTGGATAAAACAATGTACAGAGTAGAAAGTGACCTCAACCCGGAACACCGTTCTAATATTATGATATTCAGCCGTTCGGACCAGTCATTAAATAAGCACATACAGAAAGCCCTTGAATCAAAGAATATTTATATCGCAATCCGTGAGGGCTATTTGAGGCTTGCACCTCACATCTATAATAATTATGAGGACGTCGAAATACTCGCCCGTGAACTTAATTCAATGTGAAATTTAATTAAGTAATATTAATAATTCGTATGACTTACCATACAAGTAAAATAGTAGATCTCCTTTTTGAGGAAGCTGTTATTAAAGTAACCGATGAGTTAAAAAAAGAAGGCTTCGGGATCCTTACAGAAATTGACGTTAAAGAAACTTTGAAAAATAAGCTCGATGTAGATTTCAGAAAATACAGGATACTCGGTGCGTGCAATCCTCCGCTAGCATATAAAGCCTTGCAGACAGAAGAAAACATCGGTGTAATGCTTCCCTGTAATGTGATAGTGCAGGAAAAAAATGACGGAACGGTCAGGGTTTCCGCTATTAACCCCATGGTTGCGATGAAGACAGTCGGTAATGAAGACCTTAACGAGATAGCAGCTCAGGTTTCTGAAAAGCTAGGAAGGGTAATAGATAATATCTAATAAAATTTTGGCCAGGTTATTTCTAAAGAAGAACGAAGAACACCGCATCAAAGAGGGGCATCTTTGGGTTTTCAGCAATGAGGTACATCGGATTGATGGTGATGTAGTAAACGGTGATGTTATCGAAATATGCGATTTTGGCAAACATTCACTCGGATTCGGCTTTTATAATAAAAACTCACTGATAGCTGTCCGCATGCTGGCTCCTTCTTTTTCCGGTGATGTCCGCGCATACATAAACAAGGCTCTTTCAAGAGCTTATGAACTCAGAAGGTCAGTCTACCCTCACCGGGAATCTTTTCGTCTGGTATTCAGCGAAAGTGATTTTCTTCCGGGACTTATTATCGATAAGTATAATGATACCTATGTTCTGCAGGTCTATTCAATGGGAATGCAAATGAACATCGGCTCCGTGGTTGATGTTCTGAGAAATGAGTTCAAAGCAAAGAATATTTTTACGAAAAATGAGCCTTACTTCAGAAAACTTGAGGGGCTTCCTGATTCGGATGAAGTGTATTATGGTGAAGAAGATGAAGAAATGATAGATGACGGCAAGATCAGTTATAAGATAAATTTTTCAAACACACAAAAGACCGGATTTTATTTTGACCAGTACGATAACAGAGAATATATCGAGCAGTTTGTAAAAGGAAAAAATGTTCTCGATGCATTTTGTAATGCCGGAGGGTTCGGGCTCCATGCACTTATTGCAGGTGCTCTTAAGGTTACTTTTGTTGATTCATCCGGCTCAGAGGTACGAAATTCAGAGGACAATTCTAAACTTAATAACCTGTATAATGGATGTGAATTCGTTACGAGTGATGTGTTTGACTTTCTGGAAGATTGTATGCGATACAACCGGAAATTTGATATGGTTATATTGGACCCCCCCGCATTTGCCAAAAGCAGAAAGAGCATTCCATCTGCAATAAAAGGATACATTAAATTGAATAAACTGGCACTTCAATGCATATCAGAAAATGGTTTCCTCGTCACTTCATCATGTTCGCATCATGTGGACAGAGAGAATTTTTTGAGTGCTGTGAATGCTGCTTCCGTTAAGTCGAATAAAAGACTTCAGCTTATCCATATTGGCGGTGCTTCAAAGGATCACCCTATTTTACCGGCAATGATAGAAACATCTTACCTGAAATTCGCTGTATTTCGCATTTATTAAAATTCAAAATTAGTCTTTTTCCTGCTGTTTTAAATAATATATTTTCATTTCTATCTTTTATAATTAATTCATTAGTCATATTTTTATATCGTTCGTTCTGATTATCACTTATTTATCTAATTGATTGTTTCATTTTATTGTTTTTTATCTATTAAAATATATTGAATATTTCTCTGAAGAATAAAAACGCAGTTGTTTGCGGTAGCACTCAGGGTATGGGTAAAGCCGCAGCTGTTGAATTTGTAAAATTAGGTGCTAAAGTGACTTTGATTGCGCGTAACGAAGATTCTCTGAAGAAAGTCAGGAATGAGCTAAATACAGATTTCAACCAGGTACATGATTTCATTGTTGCAGATTTTTCATATCCTGATATACTGAAAGTTAAAATAAATGATTATGTAAAAAATAATCCTCCTGTACACATTCTCGTTAATAATACAGGCGGACCTGAAGAGGGAAATATAATTGATGCAGATGTGAATGAGTTTAGGGATGCGTTTAACAGTCATTTGATATGCAATCATATTCTCGTACAAGCATTGGTAGATGGGATGAAAAAAGAAAAATATGGACGTATCATAAATATTATATCTACTTCTGTAAAAGAACCGATTAAAGGACTAGGCGTTTCCAATACAGTCAGATGGGCAGTAGCCAGCTGGGCAAAAACCCTTGCCGGAGAACTTGTTCAATATGGGATCACCATAAATAATATCCTTCCCGGTGCTACTAAGACCGAAAGGCTGTATTTTCTATTCGATTCATGGTCGAAGAATTCAGGCAAAAGCAGGCAGGAAATAGAAAAAGAATGGCTCGGCAGGATACCTGCAGGCAGATTCGCAGAACCGGAGGAAACTGCCTTCGCAATTGCCTTTTTAGCTTCACCTTCTGCTTCTTATATTAATGGTGTCAATCTCCCGGTGGACGGCGGGAGACTTTCTAGCATGTAATTATTTTATAACCTAAAAATAAATGAAATATGATACTCTACGATATAATGCTGACAATTGACGACTCGATCCACGACGAATGGCTGGAATGGATGAAGAGTAAGCATATGCCGAAGATCATGAAGACGGGATGTTTTACCGAAGGTAAGATGTACCGTGTACTTACTCCCGAACCCGAAGATGGTACAAGTTACAGTGTTCATTTTTACTGCAGATCGCTGGAAGATTATGAACGGTACCAGATAAAGCACGCGGCACTACTGCAGGCTGAACAAAAAGAAAAGTTCGGTTCTAAATTTGCCGTCTATCGCAGTGTCATGGAGAAAGCCTGAAAATTGATTCTGGATTTATTTGAAATCTATACTTTATTCGATAATATAAAATCGGGGATACTATTTCCCTTTATAATGTCATGAAACAAATTGATACTCTTACAGATAACGTTGATAACCTGATTTCTTTGAAAACTCAGGCGGCAGCACCTATTGCTGAAAGTAAATCAAAGAAGGAAGAATCAAAAAGACAGAAGAGAAAATCAAATACAAGCAAATTTATCTGCCCGTATTGCAATCGTGAAGCCGTGCTGATATGGGTGCATGGACATTATCAGTGCCAGAAATGTAAAACGGTTGTCGAAAGCTGCTGCGAGCCTTATTAACTAATTAAGTGTAAACATTAGAGCATATTGAACGTTTGTTAGTGCTTCCTGCCTCGTTTTGCAAGGCAGTCACAAACAACAAATTTAATTGTTCTTTAAAAAAATACCAAATTTGATTTCCTGCCTGCATAAGTTGATACGGAACTAACAAAATCCGATTAGAGTTAAGTCTTTAAAATTCTAACCATATATATAAAACAATGAAAAACTTAACTTTTATTCTAATTATCGGATTTATTGCAGTGAACTATCTTTATTCTCAGGCAAAAAACACTTGCTGTACCTTTTCTTCGGAAGAAACATTTGTTGCGCTCGCAGGTGATATGGATTTCAAGGATGCACATTCAGTACCTCTGCCATTTAAATTAGCTTTAGAAAAGGGTACAATGATCTCGTTTATGACTAAGGACGGGAATTCGGCTAATGCTTATGAAGTTAAATCAGATAAGCCGTCCAATAAATACATTCTTATGTTCCATGAGTGGTGGGGTCTTAACGATTATATCAAGAAAGAAGCTGAGACTCTTCAGTCATCTCTCGGAGATGTTAATGTGCTTGCCCTTGATCTCTATGACGGCAAGGTAGCACAAACCAGTGATGAAGCTTCTAAATATGTGCAGTCCATAAAGCAGGATCGTGTTTTCAACATTATCAACGGAGCAGTTGATTATGCAGGCACTGATGCTGTATTCGGAACTATCGGCTGGTGCTTCGGCGGAGGATGGTCACTTCAGGCAAGTATCCTGCTCGGGGACAGATCCAAAGCTTGCGTAATGTATTACGGAATGCCGGAAAAGAATCTTGACGTGCTCTCAAAACTTACAGCTCCAGTGCTCGGAATATTCGGGAGCAAGGATAAATTTATCACTCCTGAGCTTGTTTCGGAGTTTGAAAATAATATGAAAAAGCTAAATAAGTCGTTCGATGTGAAAATATACGATGCCGTACATGCATTTGCTAACCCGAGCAATCCTGACCATGATGCTAAAGCTACGGAGGATGCATATTACCTGACTGTTAATTTTTTCAAGCAAAATTTTTAACGGTAAAATCAAAAGGGGGTTAGGGTATTAAAATAGACAAAGCAAAAATTCCGGGTCAGGAATGGACATGGAATCATGACCAGCAGGGGTTCGAAGGTGTGAATACCTTTGAACATAAGTTGTTGTGGTTTACACAAAGATATGATTCCGAGTCTCACATTAAAACAAAAGAACAAACTTATGAGGATTTTATGAGAGACGGTCCCATCTTTGATGATATACCGGCAGATATATTGGTGGATCTATATGAGCTTATCGTAAATGCAGTGGGTTGATATAATGTCATTAGAGCCGGAAGAAGAAAACATTACCTGTAATTTAAGATTTGATGGGACAGGATAATAAACTACGCATAGACAAGTGGCTTTGGGCTGTAAGAGTTTTCAAATCACGAACGCTGGCTACTGAAGCCTGTGCAGGAGGGAAGGTAAAGATTGAAGGCAAGAGCATCAAGCCTTCGAGAGTAATTAAAACTAGTGAGGTTGTCTCGGTACAGTCCGGTTATATTAAACGGACTTACAGGGTTCTCGGTTTGCTTGAAAAAAGAGTCTCCGCTAAATTGGCAATGGTCTATGCCGAAGATATTACACTGGAAGAAGAACTGCAGAAAATAAAGATTGCCAAATACAGCTCCTATATTTCGCGTTTCAGAGGAGCTGGGAGACCTACAAAAAAAGACCGCAGGACACTTGAAAAAATAAATCCGTACAGATAACTTTCGATTTTTCTCAACCTTAATTTTTTTACCTTTCATAATTAATTAGATTTTCGTACCCTTGCTCACGATTTTTTTTCTGTTTTCGAATGCTCCCGGCACGGAATTAATTAATTAATAATATATTAGAGAGGATTAATAATATGATATCACAAAAACTTCAGGATGCAATTAACGAACAAATAAACCGTGAATTTTATTCGGAGTATCTTTATCTTTCGATGGAAGCTTACTGCCGTTCTATGGATCTGGACGGTTTTGCTAATTTTTTCCACGTACAGACACAGGAAGAACACTTCCATGGTATGAAGCTGTATAATTTTCTTATTGACCTTGACGGCAGAGTTGTTCTTAAAAGCATCGCCGCCCCTCAAACCGAATTCAAGTCAGTTATCGAAATATTCGAGAAAACGCTCGAGCACGAAAAGTTTGTAACCAAATCTATCAATGAGCTGATGGATACTGCAATGAAAGATAATAATCATGCAGTTATTAGTTTTCTAAAATGGTTCGTTGACGAGCAGGTCGAAGAAGAAGCTACCGATTCCAAAATACTGGCAAAGCTTAAGCTCATCAACGGTGAGGGTCATGGAATTCTGATGCTCGACGCAGAGCTTGCACAAAGGACATTCACACCAGCTGCAGAAAGTGCTGCATAAAGTTCCAGAAAAATATTATGTTTACTTCATACTGTAAAATATATTCAATTCTTTTAATTTTGATATGTAACTTATCAGTATTTTCACAGGGCTGGTTCGTTCAGACGGCATTTAATCCTCAGCAATCATTACAGGTGATAAGGTTTTATGATGCAAATACTGGTTATACTACCGCCCCTCTATACAATAGCTCGACATTCAATATTCACAAAACCACGAATGCGGGACAAAATTGGACAGATCAAAGCTCGGGATATACATCTATGCGCTTTATGTCTATGTGGTGCATAAGTGCTGA
>JBEKSX010000071.1:0-15742 GCA_049516635.1 Ignavibacteria bacterium
TCATAATTGACATCAATGGAACCGGCACCGACTATGCAGCACTTGCCCCACCCTCTTGCAACTAGAGCGGCGTGGCTTGTCATTCCTCCGCGGGCGGTGAGAATGGCTTCGGCTGAACGCATCCCTTCGATGTCTTCGGGATTTGTTTCTTCACGGACAAGGATGACCTTTTTCCCCTGTTTAGTCCACTCAACGGCATCAACAGCGGAAAATACAACCTGTCCCGCTCCGCCGCCGGGTCCCGCGGGAAGACCTCTGGCTATAGGTTTTGAATTTCTTTCTGCATTCGCATCGATGATGGGATGCAGCAGTTCATCCAGCTGTGAAGGTTCGACCCTCATCACAGCTTCTTCTTTAGTGATCAGCCGTTCTTTGTACATATCGAGAGCCATCCTGACCGCAGCGGGTCCATTCCTCTTTCCAACCCTGCATTGCAGCATATAAAGTATGCCGTTCTGTATAGTGAACTCGATATCAAGCATGTTGCGGTAATGCTTCTCCAGCATGTGCTGAAACTTATCGAGCTCTTTATATACTGCAGGCATTGCAGTTTCCAGCGAAGGCAGATCGCGGTTGTGCTCGCTCTTCCCTATTTCGTTGATCGGATTTGGTGTGCGGATACCTGCAACTACATCCTCACCCTGCGCATTGGGCAGCCATTCACCGTAGAAAATGTTCTCTCCTGTGGCTGGATTTCTGGTGAATGCGACTCCGGTGGCAGAATCATTTCCCATATTGCCGAAGACCATCGACTGCACGTTTACAGCTGTACCCCACTCATCGGGAATTCCTTCTATCCTTCTGTATGATTTAGCACGCTTACCGTTCCAGCTTGAGAACACGGCGCTGATAGCGCCCCACAATTGCTGCATCGGATCTTCGGGGAAAGGTTTTCCCAGCACTTCCTGAATCCTGGATTTATAGATATCCACCAGTTCTTTCAGATCATCCGCAGAAAGTTCTGTATCATTTTTGACACCCCTGGCGGTTTTCATCTTTTGCAGTTCCGTTTCAAGCTGATGCCTGATACCCTTGCCTTCTTCCGGTTCGAGGCCCTCAGCTTTTTCCATTACGACATCGGAGTACATCTGTATCAGACGCCTCTGTGAATCATAAACGAATCTAGGATTGGATGTTTTTGCAATGAGACCTTCGCGCGTAATATCGTTGAGACCTACGTTCAGGACCGTTTCCATCATACCCGGCATGGAACTCCTTGCTCCTGAACGAATGGATACAAGAAGAGGGTTTGTCCTATCACCGAATACTGCGTCCATCTCTTTTTCAATTTTCTTCAGAGCCTGGAGAACCAGCTTTTTAAGTTCTCCCGGATATTTCTTTTTGTTTTTATAATAATACGTACAGACCTCCGTGGTAATCGTAAATCCTGCGGGAACCGGCAAACCGACGTTCACCATTTCGGCAAGGTTGGCGCCTTTGCCTCCGAGGAGTTCTTTCATTTCAGCTTTGCCTTCAGCTTTTTTTCCGCCAAAGTAATATAATAACTTATGTGACATACAATAATAAATTGATTAATAGGATTGGTAAAAAATATATATGAATAAAAAAGAATTGAATAATTTATATATCGAAATAATTTTGTTCCTCTTCTTTAAAAATCTTCAGGACCTCATCTTTAGTGACTGACTTTAAAAGCTTTTCTCTAAATTCATCCTTATTCATAAGCCTTGAAATTCGGCTTAATAGTTTTATGTGGGTATTGAGAAGGGTTTCTTTTCCAACTAGAAGGAATATGAACCTTACCGGTTCTCCGTCTATAGAATCAAAATCAATCGGATTTTTTGTGATAACGAAGGCTGCAACTATATCACTTATGGCGTCTGTCTTTCCGTGAGGAATAGCAAAACCTTTTCCCACACCTGTAGATACTAACTTTTCTCTTTCGAATATGGTTTCTGTAACTTTCTTAATATCGAGGATCTTTCCGGAGAGTGCAGCCAGGTCTATTATTTTGTTCAATGAATCGTCTTTATCCTTAACATCCAGGTTCACTTCTATTACATCGGTGCTTAAAATGTCAGAAATTTTCATATGTAAAAATCTATTGATTCATAAAAATGTCCGATTTCAAATTTAACTAATTTTGCTTTAATTTAAAATTGAAAAACACGGTAGATAATAAAAAAATAGGGATTTAATGTGTATTTTTGGGGAAATGCAGGAAAAAGAAATAGGGCTATTCCCCGTTGTTGGTAGCCTGCCCTAACCTTTTGGTGGGTTGTCACCAACAACATCCTGTTCCATCTGAATCCCTCCGGCTTGCAGCATGTCTACCTGTTGCAACAAGCAGGCGAGGAGGACTCGGATGGCGCTAAGATTCGCAAAGTCCGCGTTGGGTGTGCGTCTTCCTGCCGACGACTTCATACCCTCCTAAATCAACAAAATCATTCGCAAAAGTCCCCAAAATTTCATGAGTTTGTAAAAACACATGTCATATAAATATTTCATTATTATTAAATATTCTTACTTTTTTCTCTAAATATTAAATTTCAGATCATCAAAAAGTTGTGAAAGTTAAGAAAATCTGTACTTGACAAATGAAAAAAATATTTACTATATTCACACAAGGAAGAAAACCTATCCGGGGAAATATACTTAAATAAATTGATACGACGGGATAAAATTTGTAATTTATAATAATCTAATACCAAAACTTATGAAAAAAATAAATACACCCGATAAACTCGACACACTTTCGCCTCAAGCGGGCAATACAAACCACACAACCGATACACTGAGCACACTTTTCTTTTATTTCGCCATCCTCATTTTCATCATCGGGTTTAACTTTACCGACAGCCCGCCGCCATCAGGCTGGTACCAACAGTTTATGCCAAATTTGAATGGACAAAGCATTTCTGATATTACTTTTCTTGATAGTTTAAATGGGTATGCTGTGACTGATATTCATTTTATTTTAAAAACTACGAATGGCGGTGATAACTGGGATATTATTTATAACGATACAACGGGAAACATATTTAAAAGGATTATCTTTATTAATCAAACCACTGGCTTTGTTGGGGGTTCTATAGTTGCAAATTCTCTCTATTATATTCTGAAAACAACCAACGCAGGGACAAACTGGTTTTATATCAATGCGCCTTTTCAGTCAACTTACCAGGCAGATATGAATGTATTAAATATAGATACAATTTGGACAGTAATGAACGAAACACTAACCGGTGGTGTATTCCTAACAACAAACGGGGGAGCGAACTGGACACAACAGGCAGCATTTGGTAATAATAATCCTTCACATATTTACATGTTTAATTCAAGATTAGGTTTTATAGATGCAGGGGGATTGAGAAGAACTAGTGACGGTGGTAATAATTGGACACCGATAACCGGAGCAGGAAATTTTCTCGATATGTATTTCGCAGATAGTATGACAGGGTGGAAATGTAATTTGGGAGACATGAAAAAAACTACAGATGGAGGTTTCAATTGGACAAATGAGATAATTCCTTCAGGAGGAAATATATTTGATGGGAGTGTATTAAAAATTACAAAATTTAGCGGGGATACCATATGGTCGTTCGGTGGCAGCTTAATAGTTGGAGGTTCGCCCCCTACAAGAGGAATATTATTTAGAACTAGTAATGGTGGTAATAACTGGCTATTCCAATTGCCCGACACATCAATTCATATTAACAAATATTTTCTTGGTCAGTTTATAAACAGTAAAAAAGGCTGGGCTTACCAGCTATCAGCTACGGGTATTCATACTACAAACGGAGGAAATGATACATTTTACACATATATTAAAAATGTGAGTTCAAATGTTCCTAAAGAATTTGAACTTTTCCCAAACTTTCCAAATCCGTTCAACACGATAACACATATCAAATATCAAGTGATGAAAAGCAGTCATGTCAATCTTATTGTATATGACGTTACAGGAAGGGTGGTAGCAACACTAGTTAATCAAAAACAGTCCACCGTGAATGGAACAGGAATTTATGAAGTAGCTTTCGACGGCACAAACTATTCATCGGGGATATATTTTTATTCACTGATTGTTGATGACAAACTGATAGACACGAAAAAGATGATTTTATTAAAATAAGGCATTAGCGAAAGAGAAATCGGAATGTAAATTGAATAATGAAAAAAATGAAACATATACTACTCTTATTGTATGAGGTTAAATTAACTTATTTCAAAGAACAAATACCTGTAAGGTACCCGGGATTTGACGGGACCTGTTTCAGGTAAAAAAGGGGAAGTTATGAAAAGAACAAAATTATTATTTTCGTTACTTTTGTTGATTTCGGTTTTTACGGGATTTATCATCACAGGCATTAATTCGCGTGTTACAGTGCCCTCAGGAGCGCTGCACGTGAATCCTCCTCCGCCAACAAGCGGTAATATCAGCACGGATTTTCTTATAGCTGCGATGAACGACGGGGCAGACCATAATTTCCAGTATATAAGCGATTCTCTGGGTCTCAACCTGTGGCACTGGTACTGCGGGGATTCCACCGGCTCCAATAACCGTCACTATCCCGACGGGTGGACATTCTGCGCTCCAAATGACCATTTATTTAATCCCGTTGGCGATTATCAATCCGGTATCCTCTCTGAGCTTTCAGATATCGGTTCGCACAACATGCAGGCATTTATACACAGACCTAAGATAGATTATTTATGTTACGGGCAGAGGAGTGACTACAGGTGTGTAGATACTTTAAATCTTGAAGATAAAGACCTGTGGTTCTATTCGTTCCAGTCACCCGGTCATATAGGCAGTGATATAGAGGATGGGGCTCCGTACGGGGATGGCAGGTATGTAAGGTTCTGCAATGCTACAGGACCGAATCCTGATGATCCGGGATTTGTTGTATCGAGGTTAAGGACAAACAATGAGCAGTGCCATATAAATACGTGGACAGACCAGTGGAGATATGATAATGAATGTGACTGGTATATTAAGCCGAGGATAAGAATAGACTCCACGATTGCTGATAATCCGGCAAATTGGAATACAAATGTTTGCAGAGTTATTGTTATCGGACAATCAGGTACGGATACACTTAAAATGGTAACCCTAAAAGTAAGAAATTTCTTGGATAACAATGATAATTATGACGGAAAGTACTTGGAAGAATACAGAATATTTCCCGGAGATGATACTATGATAATTCACGTCCAATGGGGAGACAATTATTATTGGTCATCACGCGGTAATCATCCAACAGATGATGGAAATATCAACAAAGCCGATATACAGGTTTACTGGTACGGCAACTGCGATATGTGGATAGATTATGTGAGGGTGGATAATAATATAGCGCACAATTTATTTAGCACAGATACTACTAATTTAACACATCGAATGTATGACCAATGGCTCAATGACGAGGCAGTTCTTGCATGCGAAGCTCAGAGCGGAGTGCCTCTTAAGTTCTACATAGAACTTAATGAGTTCAATAATATACCGGCGATAGCTTATGTAAACCAAAAACTAAACCAATACTGCGGGAAGGACATAGATATGATAGCGGACCAGTTCACGTATTACCAGTACCACATGAACTGGGACGACAGGGGCAAGATAATGACCGCCGACCAGATAGTAAAGGAGTATGTAACTAAAATAGGTATGAAACAGGTTTATCCGGGGTGTTTCCCTTTTCTGTCTGTCGAAAAAGATACTGTAACTTACAGCAGGATACCCAACACACTGCCGATTAACAGCGGAGAAAATATACTTGCTCAAGACGTTTCACCGGCTGATTATGATGCATGGCTCCAGGGCGACCTTGATACTGTATGTACTAACTTTCAAGGTGAGGGGGGCAGAGGTGACAGCCCATCAGAATATTGCAACAGGCAACCGCAGCTTGCCGGCATGTATCAGTGGGTGTGGAAGCTCGCGAACCGGATATCCAAACAAGCGGATATACCTATTATAGGCGTTGTACAGGCGCATCAGTGGGTCATACATTGCGGCGAAGTTGATCGTGAACCGACGAACGAGGAATTGGACCTCACAACAAACCTTCCAATAACATACGGTGCAAAAGGACTGGTATATGAAATTTATGATGGTCATACGGATTATCCAAAAGACTCAAACTATTGGGTTGGTTTTACAGAAACGGACGGGCATACACCGAGATATACAAACTACTACGGACAGCCGAAATGGGAAAAATTTAAGAGCATAGTACAGAGATTGAAGAAGTGGGGACCAACCATAATGAGCTTCGATAATACACAAACTAACTCGTATATCTACAGGTTTGATTACAGTACCGTGAATAGCAGCACAATATTCACTGACATACAGACCTTCGCGCCTGACCCTGTGGACGAAGTTCTCGAGAGCTATCCACACCGTTACCTGCAGGCAGCTACATTCTTTAATCCTAACGAGGCATATTCCAAATATTTCATGCTCGTGAACAAAAGGTGCTCGCCGTACCGGCCTGAGATAGGCGAAACCGGAGGGTACAGGCATTTTAAAGCCATATTTAATGCGAGCTACCTGACTATTTTCAATAACTGGAAAGTGATCAACGTCGAAGATAATTCCACAGTTGCGACCTTTGATAAATCCGCTAACACCCTGATTGACCTTAGCTGGTATCTTCCCGGCGAGGGTAAGCTGTACAGGCTCGCTCCTGTTATGCAGGAGGGCGGGACTTTGATAGTGGACGAGGACTTTGGAGGTGTATCATTCGATTGCAAGGGTGTAGTGCACGCTTATAATCCTAACATTACAATAGGATTGGGTACTACAATAAATTTCAGGGACACGGCAAAAATATCAATGCAGGGCGGGACTTTCCTGTGTGGTAATTATTCACAGCCGAACGGACCAAGAAATATACAATTTAAGTCAAGTTATTCTAATTGGGATGGTTTGGAGTTCGATCGCTGTGATATTGTGAACATAAGCAATACTGTTTTCGAAAATATAAAACCCTCTATACCTGCGGATTCGATAAATTATGCAGTCAAATTAATTTCATGTTATATATATAATATCAGCAATAATACTTTCACGAATTTAAGCGGCTTCAGTTCAGGTGCCATAAATTCTACTTTTTATGGCGATGTCAACCCGGCGGTAATAAATCCCTATATTGCGTATAACACATTCGATATGAACACCAGCAACAGGATGATAGTGAAAATACAATCTTACGCATCGAATACGGTACCTGTATTAATAGATGGAAATACATTCACTTCTACAGCTTCATCATCACAGGCTATATATTTATCAGGCGTAACGGGAGGCGCTATAAAGAATAATAGCATAACCGGGTTCAGCGTCGGTATAAACACACTGGAATCTGATATAGATATATATCAGAACAATATCACCAATACTACTCCTAATTCAACCAGTAATGGGATATACGGTTGTGCGTTATCTTCATTAAATATGTCTACCAATATTTCATGGCGATTAGCAGGTTTCAATCAGTTGACCAACACAGGAACATCAGCAAATAATCTTAATCTCGAGAATTCATATTTCTTCGTAGATAATGGTGAGAATATTTTCAATATCAGTCTGCAGTCACAGGGTAAGCATCTATACGGTTACTTTCCTCCGGTTGACCCATATGATGTTTATGCAACTAATAATTGTTTCCAGGATAATGGTTCGGTAACTACTCCGGTGCATGATGTAACCTGGGGTGCAGGCGGGGAACAGGTCAATTTCATTTTTACTCCTTTTTTACCCAATTGTATGCCCGGTGAACAGGGTTCGGATATGATAGTAAACCTTGGCAACGGAGTTTATGATACTATACCGGTTCATAGCGGTTCTGGTGGAAGCATGAAGGGAATTTTTATAATTACTGCAAAATCATTATATGATAGTATTTGCATTGAAACAAGGAAGCGAAATTATGGTTCTATGAAATCAAAATGCACTAATCTCCTAAATATATTCCCGGACAGCATCCAGAGTCTTGATGCCATCTCAAAACTCTATATTGGGGTAAAAATGACAGATACTTCAGCATCTGCTTTTAATTCTCTTAAAACTTTTTATGAGAGTTTAATACTTAACCATGCGAACAACATCCCTCTCGTGAAAAAGTGTAATTACATGGTTCAAAAATGCAAGGTTCAGTTAAGGCAATATACTTCTGCGATGACAGGATTTCAGCAAATAATTAATGAAAATCCATACTCATATGAAGGGCTTGTTGCTAAATGGGATTACATGGCAACACACTTGTTGGACAGCTTATCCGCAGGCGGTGAACCGGATGATGGCGAAGGTCCTCATGATAAATTTACCAAAGAACAAAGACAAACAATTAAAACATCCATTGGCACAGCGCTGGAAGATTCGAAAATAAAAGAGGAAAAGAAAATTGAAAATCTGACTGAGCTGGCATTGGTTGGAGACCTGGGTGCTGCTAAGTTACTTCAGCAAAAGATGGTCCTTAAAAATATTATAAAGACTGAACATCCTCATAATATATCCGAACATATCAGGATAGTTAATAGTGATATAAGAAAACTATATGGCCAGACACTTGACGAAAAAGGCAAAAGTCAAAACGCAATACCATCAGTATTCCGCTTATCGCAGAACTATCCGAACCCGTTCAATCCTGTTACAAAGATCCAATATGACCTTCCGAAAGACGTAAAAGTGAAACTCATCATCTATGATATTCTCGGCAGAGAAGTTATAAGATTAGTTAACAACGAGTTCAAACAAGCAGGACGATATATGGTTGAGTTCAACGGAAACAACTATGCATCAGGAGTATATTTCTACCGCATCGAAGCTGATAACTTTGTTCAGAGTAAGAAAATGGTGCTGATAAAATAGTGCCCGCTTGAAGCGGGTCCGCCTGTGGCGGAAAGTAACATTAACTAAATATTCAATTATAAGGCAGTTATTAACCATAACTGCCTTTTTTTTTATATTTACTAGAATTTTTTTTAGAAACCTTAAAAACCCCTGATTTTCACAGTTAGTATAAATTTTTGCCTTGATTTCTGCAGATTTATATATTATATTTGATATATAAAAAAATAGATCTTTCTGGGCTGTGTTCTTTTAACAAAACCGAAATAAATCGGGCTCTGTCGCAATATCATGAATTCTAAGGTGGGTCGAAGTAGTCACTACTTAACTAATCAAAAAATGGCGATTCTGAGAAATCTGATTACTTAAGATTACTTAAGTAATGGGGGGTGCACCCTGTTTGTATATTATGTAATAACAGTAATATACAAATTGGTCATTTTTGTAACGTTGTCTTTATTTATTAGACAAGAAGGCAGCTCTTCCTCACTCGTGCCCGTATTTCTTTACAAACCATACTTTCACAAATTGCACAAGTCCCAGGTAGGTCAATACTATTCCCGCAAGGATTGCGAAATAGTACATAGGCGGTCTGACCAAGCCAAGACCGCCTGCAAGCGGTGAAAACGGCAGTAAAATCCCTATGGCAACTATCAGGACGGACATGAGGACAAGGTATTTTCCGGGCATGCTTTCAACGAACGGCTTTTTATTTGTACGTATAATATAGATAACCAAAGTCTGTGTGGTAAGCGATTCAAGGAACCAGCCCGTATGAAACATATCTTCGGATGCATGCATAAAGAATAGCAATATACCGAAGGTAATAAAATCAAATATCGAACTGATTGGACCGATCAAAGTAACGAACCTCCTTATGTAAAGTACATTCCATGGTTTTGGTTTTTCGATGTAACTGTCATCTACCTTATCGGTAGGTATCGCTGTCTGTGAAATATCGTATAAAAAATTATTGAGAAGAATTTGTATTGGTGTCATCGGGAGGAACGGCAGAAAGAGACTCGCACCGGTCATGCTGAACATATTCCCGAAATTGGAGCTGGCTCCCATTTTTATATACTTCACAATGTTGCCGAATGTTTTTCTTCCTTCGATTACACCATCCTCAAGAACGAGAAGGTCTTTTTCCAGCAGAATGATATCAGCAGATTCTTTGGCTATATCCATCGCATTATTGACCGAAATGCCCACATCCGACGCTCTCAAAGCGGGCGCATCATTTATTCCGTCACCTAGATAACCGACGATGTGTTTATTTTTACGGAGAGTATGGACAACGCGTTCCTTCTGTATAGGTGAGAGCCGTGCGAAAATATTATTTTCCTCTACGGTTTTTTTTAGCTCTTCGTCACTCATAGTTTCGACCTGCTCACCGGTTATGAGTCCTTTTATTACAAGTCCTACCTCACTGCATATTTTACGCGTGACAAGATCATTATCCCCCGTAAGTACTTTCACATCTATCCCGGTTTTCTTCAATGCTTCTATAGCGGCTTTAGTGGACGGTTTCGGCGGGTCGAGAAATGCAACGTAACCTTTTAAGATAAGATCCGTTTCATCATCTTTGGAATAAGCATCTTTGATATCAACATCTTTATACGCAACCGCAAGAACACGGAAACCATCTGCGCTCAGCCTATCCACTTCATCTTTGAGGTCGGGCAGGAATAAATGCTCTATTTCCATAATTTCGTTATCGAGCTCGAACCTGTCACAACGTTTGAAAATCTCTTCCGGTGCACCTTTGACAACAAGCTCTCTTGTGCTGTCCTTTTCTACTACAACTGACATGATCCTGCGTGAAAAATCGAATGGGATCTCATCTATCTTCTTATAATCCTCTATCGATAATTCCTTATGCTTAAGAACTGCAAGGTCAAGCAGGTTTTTCAATCCTGTTTGGTACTGGCTGTTGATATACGCATACCGCAGGACATCTTCATCCTGTTTTCTGACTATATCACAATATTTTTCAAGTACTATCTCATCCATAGTCAGTGTACCGGTCTTATCCGTGCAAAGGATATCCATCGCACCGAAATTCTGTATCGAATTCAGACGCTTGACAATTACTTTGAGCCTTGACATCCTTATTGCGCCCTTTGATAAATTCATAGCTACAAGCATGGGAAGCATTTCCGGTGTAAGACCTACGGCAACGGCAATAGCAAAGAGGAACGCTTCGACAACCTGACCTTTTATAAATGCGTTGATGGCAAATATTACCACCACGAGGACCATCATAAGGCGTATCATCAGCCATGTGAATTGTTTTATACCTTTTTCGAAACCGGTCTCCGTTCTGGATACAAGTAGACGTTTTGATATTTCGCCGAAGCTCGTATTCGCACCCGTTTTTACAACCAGCCCCATTGCAGATCCGCTGATAACACTGGAACCCATATAAGCGATGTTAATAAGATCGGTGATAGTTTTTCCTTCCGTATTGATGGGTTCTGGAAATTTTTCGACGGGGAACGATTCACCTGTAAGTGATGATTGGTTAATGAAAAGATCTTTGCATGAGTATATCCGCAGATCGGCGGGAACTATATCCCCTGCTGAAAGATAAACAATATCGCCGGGCACAAGTTCTCTTATCTTAATTTCTTTCATTGTACCATCTCTGTACACTGACGCCGTAACGCGCACCATTTCGCTTAATCTCTCAGCTTCTTTTCCCGAGCGGAATTCCTGTACGAACGAGATGACCACACTCATCAGCACCATAGCGAAAACGAATATTACGCCGATTATTTCCTCGGCGAAAATAAGAGAGAAGATCCCAATAACGATAAGTACGATAACCAGAGGGTTCAGGAACTTGGATAGGAACTGTATCAGAACCGTACGCTTTTTTCTTTTGGCAGGCTCATTATAACCGTACTCTTCAACACGGTTTTCCGCTTCTTCCTGCGTTAACCCGGCTTTAGATGTATTATAATGGGCGAAAAGCAATTCGATCGTGCTTGCAGCAATTTCCGTATTCTGCTGTTGGATCATGCCAAAATTTTTATTGAAAGGATTTGTAAATACTACTGATTTACGGAAGCTATCATCAGTATATCTTAACCATTACCTAAGATTGCAAAGAGGGATATAGTCTTGCCAGTTTTATCTGTACATCAGCATACAAAGATAAAATTCAAATTCAATTTTTCAAACCTATAAATCGGTATATAAATATGGAAGCACTAAAACTTCAGAAGTCATAAAGACTTCAGAAGTTATGGGCTAATAGTTACAAAATTTTATCCATAATCTTTAAAAATAATTTCATAATTTTATGATAACCGATAAGCAATATGGAATATAAAGATTATTATAAAATACTCGGTGTGGAAAAAAACGCCTCACAGGCAGAGATAAAGAACTCTTTCCGCAAGCTCGCAAAGAAATATCATCCCGATAAGACTAAAGGCGATAAAGCAGCCGAGCAGAAATTCAAGGAAGTGAATGAAGCTAACGAGGTCCTGAGCGATCCCGAGAAAAGAAAGAAATACGACCAGCTCGGCGACCAGTGGAAATACTACCAGCAGTCGGGCGGTCCGGAACAGGACTTCGACTGGTCGAGGTACAGCAATATGGGAGACGGAGGACAGTCATACCATTTCAGCGGAAATATAAACGATCTGTTCGGCGAAACAGGATACTCGGACTTCTTCGATATGCTGTTCGGACAGGGAATCGGAGGACAACAAAAACGAAGAACTTCAGGAAGACGAACACAGGTCATGAAGGGTCAGGACTATGAAGCAGAGATCAAGATAACACTCGAAGAAGCATATAAAGGAACATCGAGAGAGTTTAATGCAGACGGTCAATCTATCCGGTTGAAAATAAAACCCGGTATTCAGGAGGGGCAGGTACTTAAAATTCCGGGAAAAGGCTCGAGCGGATTTAGCGGAGGACAGGCAGGAGATCTATTAATTAATATAAGAGTATTAAAACATCCTGTATTTGAAAGGCAGGGCGATGATCTCTATGCAGACCTGAATGTTGACCTCTACACTGCAGTTCTAGGCGGGAAAGCGGAATTTAAGACATTGAAAGGTACCGTAAAAGTAAATATTCCCAAAGGAATAGAGCACGGCAAAACTCTACGTCTGCAAAATATGGGAATGCCGAAGTACGATAAGCCATCCGAGTTCGGTAATCTGTATATAAAGATAAATGTACAGGTCCCCAAAAACCTTTCTCAAAAAGAGATCAATTTGTTTAAGGAATTAGAGAAATTAAGGTAGGTGACCACCCCTTAATCCCCTCCTTAGACAAGGGAGCATTTCAGAGTAATTTTCAAATCGAATTCTCACGGATCAGCTTTGTCATCTATTATATAATTTCCTACTTTCGTGAAATGCCCCTTTGCCGGGGTACTCGCAGGCGTAAAGCCTGCGGCTACGTAATGCATTCCTGATTGACTTACTTCTTTATTTTGTCATCATAATCTTTCTTAACCACATTAAGAATGAATCCTGATTCGGGATCTATCTCCAGCCCTTTGTCAATATACTTCTTCGCATCATCCAACTTATCCTGCTTGATATAACACATAGCAAGCATTCCCGCTGAAAGGTCATACCCCCACGATGGATATGTATCATCTTTTTCTTTCCTGTTCTGGAAAAGCTCATAAGCTTTTTCGAAGAGCGGCTGCGCTGCTGAAGCTCCTCCTCCGAAGGTTTCAGGTGTATAATATAAGTTCATCCCGCTTATTACATAAAATCGCGGGTTATCGGGTTCAAGCTTTTTAGCTTTATCGGTTGCTTCGTTAGTTTTAGCCAGGATATCGTTCATCTTATCCGGTTCATACATCCATCGGTTGCCGTTGACTGCCATTTTCAAAATATATGCTTCAGCAAAATCGTCCTTCATATCGGTGGATTTATCCAGAAGCTGTAAGCTCGATTCTGTGTATTTCTTTATGTTATCCTTATCATTGCTCTGCATCGATATATAAGATAGAGCAAAATCCACATCAGCCAGGTAGTAATCCACCAGCCACTGGTTCTTCTTTAATTGGAGGATCCGTTCGAACTCACCTCTCGCTTTTATCATGCCATCCTGATCGCTCTTATCATTAGCACTTTTAAAATCCTTCTTTGCTTTAAGAATTGCATCCGAAAAATCATCCGCATAAGAGGAACTGATCCCTCCTATCAAGAATAACATCAGAAAATAGATAACGGACTTTGATTTCATTTTATTTCTCCTTTTTATTAGTTATTTCATTTAAATATCCTATGTACTAAAATCTTAGATTTGTAAGCCGAGCCCTAAATAGACTATCCTTTTGTTTGTAGAATATATCTTGAGCTTTTGTGTGTAATCTGAATTATATGTATACCCGTACAGATTCCTGTTATTTAGGACATTATCTAATGAAATCACCCCGACAGCGAATCTTCCGAAAATAGAAAATACATACTGCAGGGTTACGTCCATCCTCTGGTATACGGGAAACCTGTCACTATTGTACACTCCATAAATGGGTGTATATAAATTCAGAGTCGTATCGTAGTAATTGCCTTCAACGGGTGTATATGGTTTTCCGGTCGAGATCTTGTAAGAAATTCCCGCGGTTAAATTATCGGTAATATTATAGCTGCCTACAAATGAAAGACTATGCGTGATATCATAATCGGCAGAAGTGAGCGGTGCGGAATTGAACTGCCTCCTCTTCGAATCGGTATACGAGTAAGAGATCCAAGCGGTATATTTGTTTACTATACTTGATTTAAGAAAAACATCCACACCGCGTGCGTATCCGGAACCGTTTGTATTATATAAAAACGAATTATTGTCATAGAGAACAAGACTTCTGTAATCCTTGTAATAAGCTTCCACTCTGAACAGTAAAACTCCATTCAGCTTGTTCAATTCATATCCGAGTATATAATGAATTGCCTGCTCCGGTTTTAAGCTATTGCTTTGTGTCTGTGCATAATACAGCAGCTCAGGGTACTGGTGATATAATCCGATTGCTCCTCTTATGACATTATCTTTAGCTATTTTATACCCCAGTGACAACCTTGGATCGAAAGTGATCTGTTTGGACAGCGTATGAACATCGGTCCTGATTCCGGCTACCGAGAAGAATTTCTTTGAAAATCTAAATTCCGATTCAAAATATCCTCCAATTCGTGCTGTGATCTTGTTTGAGCTCACGCCATAAGAAGGTGCGCCGGGTTTCATATCATAGGGAAAGATTGGAACGGTGCCGCTGAACCTGTTACCATCATACTCGTATTCCAATCCGGTGTTAAGATGGATCAATTTTGAAACTGAATGCGAGATGTCAGCCCTTAATTTCGAATAAATATCTTTCTCCGCATCATTCAATACTCCATAGTCCATTTCCTTTTTGTGATAGCTGAAGGACAGGCTTGCATCAAGGTAGGTTGAATTGCTTCCTGCAGATAATTTCAAATTAGAAAAATAATTATCGGAATTTGACTTGAAATAACCGTCATATGAGGGACTCGTATTCCTGATACCGATCTTATCCCCGCTATAATCTGCGTATAATTTCAGGAAACCTAATTTGGATAATTTATACGAAACAGTACCCCCGATCCCCTGGGCAAGAGGAATTGGAGAAAAATCCGTATTATCCTTGTTCAATTTAAAGAACGGTTCTAAAAAAGTTCTCGATGCTTCGAGGGATAAACCTATCTTTTTATCTTTTGAAAGGTATGCACCTGAGATACTTGGACCTGTCAGCCCAAGCCATAAGAATAAACCCACAAGCTGCGGCATCTCATAAGATTTCAGGTCCAGCACAGCAGACAGGGCATTCCCCCACTTCGCGGAGAATCCTCCGCTTGAGAAGTTTATTCCTCTCAATCCCCACGGGTCGATGGTTGAGAAAGTAGAAGTGTTGTAATCATCATCAAAGAGGAA
>JBEKSX010000072.1:0-15566 GCA_049516635.1 Ignavibacteria bacterium
TGAGGAATCCTCTTATGATGGTTTAGTTCTCGCTTATGCGGGATTACTCCGCCTTTCTCTCGAAGCAAAGGTAAAACATATTATCCCAACAGGTATTATACTGCCTGCCGCAGGACAGGGAGTAATGGCTATTGAGACACGGCAGGATGAAGAGGATATAATCGAGCTTGTAAAAGTACTTCACGATAAGATTAGTTTCATTGAAACAAGTGCAGAGAGAAGTTTTCTCCGATCTCTTGAGGGCGGCTGCCAGGTGCCGATTGGGATATGTTCGGAAGTGAAGAATAGGACAATTTTAATACTTGAAGGTATGATAGGAAGCCTTGATGGAAAAAAAGTAGTGAGAGAGCAGATCACAGGTGGAGCTTCAGAACCGGATGAACTGGGGAAGCGGCTTGCACAGATTTTGCTTGATAAAGGCGGTAAAGAAATACTTGAAGAGATAAGAAGCGGTGCAGCAGTATAACTAAAGCAGCTTCTTCCAATATTAATTATTATATCAAAGAATAATTCGTCAATAGGTTATTATTAAAGGGAAAAAAATATTAGTTACGAGAGATAAAGATTCGGATGATAAATTCACCGGCATACTAGCATCGGAAGGCGCTGATATAATTTATTTTCCAACAATAAGAATAAGTGAAGTAGAAAATCATTCGAAGCTGGACAAAGTGCTTAACGAGTTAAATAAATATAACGGTATCTTTTTTACAAGTACTAACGCAGTGAAATATTTTTTTGAGAGGGCGAATTTTTTGAACGTGAAGTACTGCGGAAAGATTTATTCAGTAGGCGAAGGGACAAAAGAAAAGATAGAATCGTACGGCTATATGAATTCGTTTATCCCTGACGTTTATTCTGCAGAGGGTATGGTCAAATCTCTGCCGAAAGAGGAAATAGAAGGCAAGTCCTTCTTATTCCCGAGAGGAAATATCAGTATGGATAAGCTTCAGAAGGCATTAAGCGAATCCGCAAGGGTAGATGAAGTAATAGTATATAATAATTCATTGCCGTCAGTTGAAGATTTAGAGGAAAGGATAGATATTTTTTCCATGATACGGAAAGGAGAAATTGATTGCATTACTTTTTTCAGCCCGTCAAGCATAAAAAATTTTATTTTATTGGTGCCCGGTTTCAGACAGGATAAAACAAAGATAGCGGTCATTGGCAGCACGACGAAGAAAACAGCCGAGGAATTCGGATTAAAGGTGGATATCATTCCGTCCGAATCGACATCCAGCTCCATGGCAAAAGCGATAATAGACTATTTTAACAATTAATATATATGTTAACGAACGAACATCTTTTCATTAAAGCATGCAGGGGACTTCCGACCAACAGGACACCCGTGTGGATAATGAGGCAGGCAGGCAGGTATCTGCCGGAATACAGGGCAGTGAGGGAAAAAGTGGATTTTCTTACGCTGTGCAAAACACCTGAGCTGGCTGCGGAAGTAACGGTTCAACCCATTGATATACTTGGTGTCGATGCAGCAATTATATTTTCCGATATACTGGTGCTTCCTGAAGCCATGGGAATGCAGCTTGAGCTTGTAGAGTCCAAAGGTCCTGTCTTTAATGAACCGATACGTTCCAGCGGACATATAGAACGGCTTGTAAAGCCAGATGTACGTGAAAAGCTGTCTTATGTGATTAAAGCTATCGAGATGACAAAGGAAACATTGAGGGACAGGGTTCCGCTGATCGGTTTTTCCGGCTCCCCGTGGACTCTGGCGGCTTATATGGTTGAAGGTACGGGGTCGAAGAACTTCTTTAATATCAAGAACTTGATCTATTCCGAACCGAAACTGGCTCATAAACTGTTACAGATGCTTTCCGATCTGGTAGCGGACTATCTGAATGACCAGATAGAAGCAGGATGCGATGCTGTACAGATATTCGATACATGGGGAGGAATATTGACCCCTGATGATTTTAAAGAATTCTCTTTAAGTTATATCGAACAGATAATTAAAAAGGTTAAAGACCGGAATGTACCGGTCATCGTATTTGCGAAAGGAACTGCGCACTCGCTTATAGACGTTGCAAAAAGCGGATGCGATGTGGTAGGACTTGATTGGACAGTAGATATAGGTGAAGCGAGAAAACTTTTATATAACAAAACAGCTATACAGGGAAATTTAGATCCTGTAATATTATTTTCAACTGAAAAAAAGATAGAGGAAGAAACAGAAAAGATATTAAAAAAATTCGGCAGCGGAGAAGGTCACATTTTTAATCTCGGGCACGGCATTCTTCCCGATACCCCGGTAGAAAATGCGAAATTTTTTGTTAATGCCGTGAAGGAACTGAGCGTTAAATATCACTCAACCAAAGAAACATCTGCTGTATTTTAATCATTTAAATAAAAATAAATGCCTCAATTTAAATCAATTGATATAGAAGTCCTGAAGAAGTATGATAAGCCGGGACCGCGGTATACGTCATATCCTACGGCACCTTTGTTTTCCGACAGCTTCGGTCCGGAACAATACAGGGATGAGATAATACGAACAAATGCGGAACCATATTCGACCGACCTGTCATTGTATTTTCATTTCCCTTTTTGTGATACATTGTGTTATTTCTGCGGCTGTACGATGCTGGTTACCCACGATCGTAAAAGAATAGGGGAGTATAACAAATATATCAAAAAAGAAATAGATCTTACTGCTCCGCTCATTTCAACCGAGCGTAAAACTGCCCAGCTTCACTGGGGAGGCGGAACACCGTCATACCTGAGTCCCGATGAGATAAAAGACGTAGGAATGTATACAAGGGAAAAATTTCATTTCGATGATGACATAGAGGCAAGCGTGGAAATAGATCCGCGCGGATTGACCTTTGAGCATATGCAGGCGTTTAAAGAATCGGGATTCAACAGGATAAGCATGGGTGTGCAGGATTTCAATCCGGAGGTTCAGCAGGCGATCAACAGGATACAGAGCGAAAAAATTACGAGAGATGCAGTGGAGTGGTCCCGTGCACTCGGGTTCAAAAGCGTTAACCTTGACCTGATCTACGGGTTGCCTTTTCAGACAATCGAAGCATTTGAAAAGACCGTAGACAGAATAATCGATATATCGCCGGACAGGATCGCTGTATTTAATTATGCACATGTGCCATGGCTTAAGAAGCATCAGACAATAATAAAGCAGGATACACTTCCTACACCCGATATGAAGCTGCAGATATTAAAAATGACAATAGAAAAACTGCACGAAGCAGGCTACTGGTATATAGGCATGGATCATTTTGCAAAACCTGATGATGAGCTTTCGATCGCGCAAGGAAGCAAGACTTTGTACAGGAATTTTCAGGGTTATTCAACAAAATCAGGTTGTGATGTTTACGCTTTCGGCATGTCAGGAATAAGCCAGTTCAGGAATATCTATGCACAGAACTTTAAAGACCTGCCGGATTACTTTGGCAGGATGGATGCAGGACAGTTTGCTACAAAAGTCGGTTACACGATGACTGAAGATGACCATATCAGAAAGTATACAATCATGCGTCTTATGTGCGATATGGAATTATCCAAACCTGATGTCGAAAGCCGTTTCGGGATCGAATTTGATGAGTATTTTTCAGATTCATTGAAAAAGCTTGACGAATTTATAGAAGGCGGATTTATAACACTTGAACAGGGCAAATATAAAGTGATAGAGAACGGAAGGTTAATAATCAGAAATATTGCAATGTGCTTTGATGCTTATCTTGAAAAAATGAAAGCAGATAAGCCGATATTTTCGAGAACAGTTTAAAAACAAACAGGGAAAGATTGCATGCAAGACCACGTTAAAACAGACATTGTTCTATTAAATCTCGGAGGGCCTGATTCGCTTGATGCGGTCAAACCTTTTTTATATAACCTCTTCTGCGATCCCGGGATAATTAATTTTCCTTTGAGCTTTTTATTTAGAAAGCGGTTGGCTAAGTTAATATCTGACAAGCGTTCGCCGAAGATAATCCTTCAGTATAAGGAAATAGGGGGGAAGTCACCTCTGCTTGAACTCACGAAAAGGCAAGCCGTTGCTCTTGAACAAGCACTGAGGGAGGATTTTAAGTGCAATGTCTACATCGCTATGAGATATTGGCATCCGTTCACGGAAGAGGTATTGGAACAGATAGAAAAAGACGGTGCCGAGGAAGTGATCCTGCTTCCGCTTTATCCTCAATTTTCGAAATCAACCACCGGCTCAAGTGTAAATGAATGGAACCGTCTTATCAAATCCCGCCCTAAGTTAAAAAATGTGAATGTGAATATCGTTGAAAAATATTACGATCATCCCGTTTACCTTGATTCAATAATAGAAAATATAAACAGATCAATTGAAAAATTTCCAGCCGACAAACGGGATGAAGTACATATTATTTTCAGTGCACACGGGACTCCTGTAAAATTAGTCAAAGAGGGGGATCCCTATAAGGATCATATTGAAGCTACAGTTAAAGCTGTCACAGAGCGGGCAAATTTTCCGCAGAAACATCATTTGAGCTATCAATCCAAGGTCGGTCCGCAAAAATGGCTGGAGCCAAAAACGCCTGATACGATTCAAAAGCTCGCGGAGGGAGGTGTCAAATATCTAGTGATAGTTCCAATCGCTTTTGTATCCGATCATTTGGAAACTCTCTACGAAATAGGAATAGAATTCAGGCATCTTGCCAAAGTGAAAGGTATAGAACAATTTGAAGTTATGCCTGCATTAAATGATTCACCAAAATTTATTGCAGCTTTAAAAGACCTTGTACTGAATGTGAAGCAGAGTAAAGAAAAAATAGGTGCTAACGAAAGCACAGTTGTTAATGGATAAGAACAAAGTTATTGTAATCGGGGGCGGGATCTCAGGATTAGCAACAGCTTTCTGGCTCGATAGAAAGGGTGTTGACGTCAAACTATTCGAAAAGGAAGCCCGTGTCGGAGGTACCATAAAGAGTGAGATGGTCGACGGATATCTTATCGAGCACGGTCCAAGCAGTGCGCTCGACACAACGCCTTTGATAGATAAACTGCTTGTCGATTTGGAAATTAAAGAAGAAAAATTATCCGCAACCGATGAGGCTAAAAAAAGATATATTTTAAGGAACGGAAAGCTATTTCCCCTGCCGATGAATCCGTTCGCTTTTATGACAACCAAACTTTTTTCAAGGTCAGCAAAGCTGAGATTATTCAAAGAGCCTTTCATCAAAACAAGGTCAAACAGGAATGAATCGATAGCTGAATTTACCGAGCGAAGATTGGGAAGGGAATTCCTAGACTATGCGATAAATCCTTTTGTGGCGGGAGTATTTGCGGGTGACCCGGATAATATTAATGTGAAAACTGCTTTTCCCAAATTATATGACCTTGAGAAAGAATACGGAGGATTGATAAACGGAGCTGTCAGGTCAGCATGGAAAAGAAAGAGAAGCAAGGAAGTTTCTAAACAGTCCGCCAGGACATTTTCATTCAAGGAAGGGATGCAGACACTGCCGCTGATTATTTATGAAAGGATAAAAGATAAAATAGAAATGAATACAGAGGTTCTTGCTGTTGAAAAAACTAATGAGAAAAAATATAAAGTCAAATATAAATTGAACGGGCAGGTCAGGAGTGAGTACGCTGATGCGATTGTGATATCGCTTCCTTCATTGCAAGCATCTAAATTGCTCTCTCCGTTCGATGAGAAGCTTTCATGCGAACTCAAACAGATATACTATCCTCCTGTAAACGTTGTATTCATGGGATTTAGAAAAAAAGAAGTAAATTACAAATTAGACGGATTCGGTTATCTTATCCCGGCGAAAGAAAATAGAAAAATTCTCGGTTCATTGTGGAATTCATGTATATTTCCGAACAGGGCACCGGACGGGAGTTACGCAATGACAACATACATCGGTGGTGCAAGGCAGCCGGAAATGACAGAGAAAGATGATGATGAAACCATCGAACTTACATTGAAGGAGCTGGATTCTGTTATTGGGTTGAAAAGCAAACCGGATATAGAAAAAATAATCAGATGGGACAGGGCTATTCCCCAGTATAATAATCATTATGCGGACATAACCGATAGCATAGAGAAATTTATGAACGATAATAAGGGCATTTATATATGCTGTAATTATTACAAAGGCATTTCTGTTGGTGACTGCATTAAAAATGCAGATGCTACAGTAAACTCGGTCTTGAATTATCTAAGAACATTGGATTAATTTAGAATATATGAAAACAACGAATAATATTACATCTTTCCCGGTCACACGCCTTCGTCGATTAAGGAAAAACCAGGCATTAAGAAATATGTTCGGTGAGACAACCCTTTCCAAAAATGATTTTATTTATCCTCTTTTCGTGGTTACGGGCAATAAGATCAAAAAGGAAGTAAGCTCGATGCCGGGGATCTACCAGATGTCTGCTGATAACATCGTAAAAGAATGTGAAGAAGTAAAATCTTTGGGAATACCGGCAGTAATATTGTTCGGGATTCCCGATAAGAAGGATGAGATGGGTACCGGTGCCTACGACGAGAACGGAGTCGTTCAAACAGCTATTAAGGCTATTAAGAAGGAAATACCGGAACTGATAGTCGTGACCGACGTCTGTCTATGTGAATATACATCACACGGGCATTGTGGTATCGTGAAGGACGGCGTCATACTTAACGATCCAACACTGGAGCTGCTTTCCAGGGAAGCGCTAACACATGCACAGAGCGGTGCGGATATTGTTGCTCCGAGCGATATGATGGACGGAAGAGTAGGTGCAATCAGAAAAAATCTCGATGAGAATAGCTTTCAGGACTTGCCAATTATGGCATATTCCGCGAAATATTCATCATCATTTTACGGACCATTCAGGGAAGCTGCGGAGTCTGCTCCTCAGTTCGGTGACAGGAAAACTTACCAGATGGACTTCAGGAACTCCGATGAAGCGATGAGGGAGATTGCTCTCGATATTCAGGAAGGTGCCGATATTGTTATGGTAAAACCCGCCTTATCTTATCTAGATATTATCCGCAGGGCTAAAGATACCTTTAATATTCCTATTGCAGCTTATAACGTGAGCGGGGAATTTTCGCTTATCAAAGCTGCTGGAATCAAAGGTTGGATCGACGAACAGAGCATGATGATGGAAGTACTGCATTCCATCAAGAGAGCAGGGGCAGATGTTATTATTTCTTATTTTGCTAAAGAAGCAGTAAAATTATTATAGATAATACAATGAAGACCGATACGAGCAGCAGGTTATTTTCAGAAGCGAAAAAAATAATGCCGGGAGGAGTAAATTCACCGGTGAGAGCATTTAAATCAGTGGATAGAGAACCGCTGTTTATCAAGAATGCAATAGGGTCCAAGATCATCGATGCGGATAATAATGAATACATTGATTATGTCGGTTCATGGGGTCCAATGATACTCGGTCACTCTCATCCTGACGTTTTAGCAGCGCTACATTCCGCTATCGAGGACGGAACCAGCTTTGGGGCATGCACCGAAATAGAAATAAAACTCGCAGAGCTTGTTATTAAGCTTGTGCCTTCGGTTGAGATGGTAAGGATGGTCAATTCAGGAACAGAGGCGGCAATGAGCGCAGTTCGTCTGGCGAGGGCATATACTGGAAAAGATAAAATTATTAAATTCGAAGGGTGCTATCACGGACATTTTGATTCATTCCTTATCAAAGCCGGTTCCGGGGTTGCAACACTCGGGCTTCCCGATAGCCCGGGTGTGACGAAATCGACAGCTGCGGATACATTAACCGCAAAATACAATTATATATCTTCCGTAGAAGAGCTCATTGAAAAAAACAAAAAACAAATAGCTGCAATTATAATCGAACCGGTAGCAGGAAATATGGGATGCGTTCCCGCTAAGAAAGAATTTCTTCATAAGCTGAAAGAGATAGCAAAAGCCGAAGGTATTGTTCTAATATTTGATGAAGTAATGAGCGGTTTCCGTGTAGCAGCGGGAGGTGCACAGGAATTATACGGAATCAAACCCGACCTTACATGTTTTGGTAAGATCATAGGAGGGGGACTGCCTGTAGGTGCTTACGGCGGAAGAAAAGATATTATGGAGATGATAGCCCCTTCCGGACCGGTTTACCAGGCAGGAACACTATCGGGAAATCCGCTTGCAATGACAGCGGGTTATGAAACGCTCAGGATCATTTCCGAAGATAAGAATTTCTATGATAACCTCGTCAGGAATGCAGATTATCTTTATGAAGGAATTAATAATAATATCAGGGAGCTGGACCTGCATTATAAACTTAATTCATGCGGTTCGATGTTCACTTTGTTCTTTACAGATGAAGAAGTAACCGATTATGACTCTGCAAAAAAATCAGATCTAAATAAATTCACATCGTATTTTAATTCAATGCTGGACAGCGGTATATATTTACCTCCGTCCCAATTTGAAGCATGCTTTATTTCATCCGCCCATTCCAGAGAGGATTTCGATGAGACTATCAAAGCGAACTATAATGCTTTGAAAACTATATCGAAATAATTCTTTTCTGTTATGTTCGAAGTATTCAATAATTCAAGTTTTTGAAAAAGATAAAATGAGTATATTGCTGTAAAATTTGCAAGTTATACAGCATGTATGATATTACCGGGTTTGAACAGGTAAATTGCCTTCTTTGCGGAAGTTCCTGCTACAAAGTTCTGCTAAAACACAATACCAACGTTGTAAAATGCCTTGATTGCGGGTTTGTTTATTCCAATCCCAGAATTAAAGAAGAGTACAACAGACAGAACATTTCCGGTCAGGGTGATTTTGATATAGTAAGATATAATGCATTGAGGGACCATGAGATACCCAGATTCAATGAACAGCTTAAAAAGATAGAAAAGATAAAAGATCACGGAAAGATACTGGATATAGGATGCGGCAACGGAAATTTTTTGGAGTGTGCCAAACACCGGGGATGGGAAACATACGGTGTTGATATTAATCCTTCTTCACTTAAACCCTGCTCAAAGTTCGGAAGTATATACATCGGAACTGTTCACGAAGCTAAGTATCAGGATGATTTTTTTGATGTAATATTTTCCAGCTCGACATTTTATTATTTGACCGATCCACTCGTATTCCTGAAAGAAACAACGAGGATTCTGAAGCCCGGGGGACTTATATTTATTACAGGTATACTTAATATTAAATCATTGGCAGCAAGAATTAACATTGAACGTTACATCCGACCTTACCCTCCTGAACAGGTCAGCTTTTACTTTGATAAAAAACACCTTAAAATTCTTATGAATAGATCCGGTTTGAAGAAAATCACGTTACGAACATCCGGGCTGGGAAGCGGACGCGTAAAACTATCCGTCAAGGGTAATAATGAAGAAAGTAATGTTCGCAAAGAAAACGTCCGATCGGCAGTTCAAAAAGATTCCTTAAACAGAAATATATTTAAAAGGATGGCCAGATCTGTAGTGAACGGGTTTCTAGACTTTTTTGGGCTCGGATATCATATTACGATGTATGCTTCAAAAGAAAAGTAGTTTAAAGTTATAATAAATATTTTCCATTCTTAGAATTTAATCACCTTAAAAAAATGAGAAGATATCGCTATGTAATTTACGTTATACTCTTAATTAATTTTTCAGGATTCGTTTATACTACCGAATTACCTACTATTGCCCAACCGCTTGTTGTAAAAGAATGGCAGTGTGCGGGACCTTTCGAAACAGGTGCACGTGAAGGTGCTGTAGATGCTTTGTTTCCGTGGGGTACAGATGAGCCTTATGGCGGTTATCCTTCCGCATTTGCAAACGGAGGAATGGTCGAATGGAAACCGGTAAAATCGGATGCAGACGGCAATGTGACGGCGGTCTTCTCCAATGCTCCATGGACAGTGCTCGGAGAAAGCTGGGGCGTAGTGGGGATTAACTATAGTGCAGTTTGTAAAGGGTACTTAGATTCAGATAAGAAATATAAAGTGAAGATAAATAGCAAGGGTGTCAGGAGCGTGTCTTTAAACGGTATGAATGTGATGACCGATTATTACGGTTTCAAAAGATGGGAACCGCCGGTCATTCTCGAAAGCGGGAAGAATGAAATTATACTTAAATTAAATTCCTACGATGATACTGTACAGTTTAGTTTTTCGTTCCTTCCAGATTCCGATGATATAAGGATAGTTTCGAATGACGTCACCTATCCCGATGCTGTTGAGAATACTATAGTAGATAGCTGGATAGGGATACCAATTGTGAATTGCACGGATGAATGGTTAAAGAATATCAGCGTGGAGATTGGAGGAAGTGAGTATTATGCAAATAATGGTATTGATAATATTTCCATCCCACCACTGGGAGTAATAAAGGTCCCTGTTAAATTGCAAAGTACAAAATCATTTCCTATGGTGACCGATAAAAAAGAGAAGAATTTTATTGAACTTAATATCAAAGTACACGATGACGGAAAGTTGTATACAAAAGAGAGTACTATCAAGATCCCGCTCAAACGTCACAATGAAAACAGAAGAGAAACATTTTTAAGCAAAATAGATAACTCCGTACAATTTTACGGATTAAAAGAACCAACCGATTTTGATCCCGCAAAGCAATACGGAATGATATTTACTTTACATGGTGCGGGAGTTGATGCATTAGGACAGGTGGGCGCTTATGCTCCGAGGGACTGGGCTTTTGTAGTAGCACCGACCAACAGGAGGGAATACGGCTTTAACTGGCAGGAGCAAGGGAGAATGGATGCACTTGAAGTTTTAGAGGTGGTTAAATCAAGATACCCTATCGATGATAACAGGATAATGCTTACAGGTCACTCGATGGGCGGGCACGGAGCCTGGCATTTTGGTACTTTCTATGCTGATAAGTTTGCGGCATTTGCACCCGCTTGCGGGTGGATGAGCATTGATATGTACATTCCGATGTTCTTAACAAAATACAATACTTATGCTCCCCCCGGATTAAAAAGTATCTGGGAGCTGGGATATTTACCTGACAGACCGCAATTAAGCCTGAAAAACCTGTTCAACCTGCCCTCAATGATAATGATAGCTGGAGCAGACGATAATGTCCCTCCGGTTCATGGAAGATTATTTGCTGAATCATTACGCAGGCTCGGTATAAATCCCGAAGTTCATGATATCCCCGGAAAACCCCACTGGTTCGATGACGATACGGTGAGACCTGGAGCAGATGTGACGGATGCAATATTCTTTGAGGATTTTTATAAGAATAAGGTAAGGGAGGGCTATCCTGAAGAAGTGAAATTTTTTATGACGGATGCTGCTGTTACGGATCACCTGTATTGGATAAAGATTGCAGATACGTATAAATTTCTTGAGCCTGCAGAAGTTGATGCGAAGTGGATAGATAATAATTATCTGGATATTACCAGCAGGAATGTTTCGATGATGGAAATAATATTGAAACAGCAAAATGCTTCACAGGTGAACGTGAATTGGAATGGGAATGCAATTACATTTACACCAACGGATGGTGTTCTGCAGATAAAAGATCCGGATTTCGTTCCCGTTTCGGGCAAATTAACTAAAGAGATTGTTCCCGGACCGATGAAACGAGCATATATGAATCCGTTTGTGATAGTGATAGGCTCAAATACCGATGAGCAGACGTTTAATTCATATCTAAATGCTGCGAGACAGCAATCCGTTTTCTGGTGGTATAATGCAAATGGGTATGTGGAAATAATGACGGATAAAGATGCTTCTCCGGAAAAGATCAAAGATAAGAATCTTATTCTTATAGGAACACAGGAAGATAACTCATTATTGAGGGAGAAGATCGCACTTACACCCGTACAGGTAAGCGGGCAGGGAGTTTACATCGACGGCAATGAGATCGCGAGAGGGGAGTATGCAGTAAAATTCATCTATCCGGATACATCAAATAATAACCGGCTGATATTATTTTCTACAGGCACAAGCAGTAAATATGCTCTTCTCGCTGAAGCTTTTCAAGCATACGCTACTTCGAGCGGGTTACCCGATTTAATAATCTTTGATGAGAAAGTGAGGGAGTTCGGATTTGGAGGACTTACCGCTGCAGGGTATTTTAACAAAGCATGGAGATTTGATAAGAGTTTGTGTTATTATTAATTCAAAAATTTCACAGTGCTTTATTCTACATAATACGTTTAACTTTATAAAGTAATTATATGAACGATCAATCTAATTTAGTAAAGGCAATCTTTATCAGTTAGTTTTATGATAGGTCTTGGCTTGGGTATTGGTACAGAAGCTGGTAATCTTTATTTAAAACATCTGGTTGCTAAAGAGACACCTGAATTAGAAAGTGAGTAATTTTTTTCATGATGAATGAAGATAAATTAATAGAGATTAACAAAAATCTCTGGAACGGTAAAACCCCGATCCATGTCAAATCCGATTTCTATGATGTAGATGGTTTCAAGAAGGGAAAAACATCTTTGAATTTTCCTGAAATAGAAGCACTTGGAAACGTGAAAGATAAATCGATACTTCATCTTCAATGTCATTTTGGTTTAGATACATTGTCACTGGCACGGCAAGGCGCGAAGGCTACCGGAATCGACCTATCAGATAAAGCAATAGAGACAGCAAAATCATTGAACTCCGAGCTTGGATTAGACGCCGAGTTTATTTGCACCAATCTTTATGACCTGAAAAATTATCTGAATAAGAAGTTTGATATAGTATTTACATCTTATGGAGTTACCTGCTGGCTTCCCGATCTCGATAAGTGGGCGGAAATAATTTCTTACTATTTAAAAGAGGATGGAATGTTTTATATGATAGAATTCCATCCTATACTCTGCATGTACGATGAAAATTTTGAAAAATTAAAATATTCATATTTTAATAGGGGTCCGATAATAGAAGAACAAAAAGGGACATATACTGACAGAGGCGCAGAATTCAAACAGAGATCCTGCGAATGGTCCCATTCTATAAGTGAGGTAATGGGTTCATTGCTGAAAAAAGGATTTAAGATAGTCTCGTTCGAAGAATTTCCCTTCAGTGTTTACAATTGCTTTAATAAAATGGTAAAAGATGAACACGGTTTCTGGGAAATCGAGGGACTGGAAGACATAATTCCGATGATGTATTCCATCAAAGCTGTTAAGGATATTATGCAATTGTAGAGATAGGAAAAAGTTGTTATTTTTGTCAGGATTCTGCCCGTAGTTCTCCGCCGCGGCGGATGGATAGAACGAGTGACGGAGTTTACCCGCCTCTGGCGGGGATCAGAAATTGAGATTTAAAATGCGCCCGTAGTTCAACTGGATAGAACGTCTGACTACGGATCAGAAGGTTGAGGGTTCAATTCCTTCCGGGCGTACAAGGATTTACTTCGGTGCTTTCCTTACCTTGTCGAAAGGATAGAACGACTGACGGAGCATGTCCGCCGCAGGCGGGGATCAGAAGGTTGAGGGTTCAATTCCTTCCGGGCGTACAAAGATTTACTTCAGCATATTATCCGCATCAAAAAGACCGAAGCCCAAACGCAGACCCAATTCAGTGTTTCTCATATATCCTGAATTCGAAGTGTATGATTTGGTAAGATCGGGATTAAAATAGAATTCTAATGAAAAGAGGAAAAAGTCCATTCCTTTAGCTATGCCTATACCGGATGAGATACTAAAAGTTTGTTTTTTCGAATTATCGAATACATTCTCAAAACCTGCACTGATATTTTTTCCGATACGGAAGCTGCCTTCAAACCCGCCATAAACATAAAACAACCACGTTTGATACGGCAATCTGAATCTCTCCGTTATGGCTATTGTTGTCCATGTAACATCATTTTTGACAGAACTAGTCCCCACTACTTCCCTTAATTCATTATATACCGGGTAATTGAATTTAGTCGATTTGAATTTAATTCCCCAATTAACATTTGTAGAAATAAATCTCCTGTTCAAAAATTCACCATAGAGACCTAACTGAAATGTCAGAGAGGTGGGTTGATAGTATGACGTATCAAGAACAGGATCGGGATGTACCCAGCCGTATGTATTCGTGGCATAACCGAATTTCAATCCATACCCGGTGATTTTTTGCGCATATGTTTCTAATGGATGTATGAAGAGTAAAAATAAGACTGCTGTTAAAAGATATTGAATGTGTTTCACCAATTGCGAGTATTTCTATTCATTAATAATTAACACAAACTTACAGTGAAATGTCATAATATACAAGCGATGTGTGAAGTGTAAGTATATTTCATGGCAGTTTCCCTTGTTTGTTTTTCATCTTATTGTATTTATTTTAATACTTGATACTTATAAAACAATTCACGGAATCCGGGATTATATTAACAGACTGATATATGCGATATTAGATAAATTTTATTTTTGATATTAATTTTGCTCAATTCCGGGGAAAAAAGATTGATCAGATCGTTAGGGATTTCTGCAAGTTCAGCCGCCGATCAATTTCTCCAGATGTTTAAGGTTCGTTGTAGTCTGATAATATTCTCCCATCCATCTGCGGCACCTGTTGGCATCGATGGGCTGACCGATAACAGGTACGTCCAATCTCATGCATAAATTCATTCCGCGGACCAGCTCGGGCAGGCAAGCCATTCCAAACACACCGATCGTTCTTCTCTGTGCCTTGAGCTTTCTGAAGAGCGATTTCAGATTTGCTTCCATCCACAGATACGCCTTTATATCATACTTAGCCAGTAATGCAGTAACGTTATTGATAAAACATTTCTTCGAACACTTCTGGCACACAAAATCTATCCCATCCGTTTTTGCTTTGCAATTCTTATCGATGTCATGCAGGCAGTAGGGGAGGAATCCCAATTTTATTTCTGCTTTGCTGAAACTATTTTTGTACAGCCTGTTGACCAGCTCGATCTCAAGCATATAGAGATGATATTGCTCCTCTATGGTCGAGATAGTTCTATCAAACCTTTTCCTGATTGTTAATCCTTTCAGGTGCGATTCGAGAGGAGTAGTGTATTCGGAAAGAGAATCCCTCAATGTATGCACTATAAAGCTTAACACATCCTCACCGTCGGATCTCGCGGATATTTTTCTTAATCCCCTCCGTCTCTTAGAAGCATACCTTATTATCTGTAGCACTTCCTTTATGTTGCCATTGAGTGATAAGAACGAATCTGCCAGTGTGCTAATTTTTTCATAGAAAGTATCGGATGATTTGTTATTTCCGTACAATGTGAAAGTTTTACCAAGAAGCGGGGTTACTATTTTTTCCGATACAACCATAAACAAATTTGCCTAAAATTTGTGAAGAATGGAATGAAAAAAATTTAGTTTATAAAGTTTATAAGGTTTTTAAGGTTCATCAGGTTCATAAGGTTTCTAAGGTTTTTAAAATATATTAGTGTTCTTGATAAAACCTTGAAATTCTTAAATAATTTTGAACTTTCAATTTTAAATTTTCAACTTCCTACCCCCCACTACTTAAAGTAGTCTCAAGTAGTCAGGTTGCTCAGAATCACCACTTTTGGGTTATTTAAGTAGTGACTACTTAGTAGTACTAAGGTGTCATTCCCGCCCGCTTACAGCGGGTAGACACCAGAGGGAATCCAGTTTAGAACCCCTCTCGGCTTCGCCGTTTCTCCCCTCCTCCTA
>JBEKSX010000073.1:0-15397 GCA_049516635.1 Ignavibacteria bacterium
TATTATAATACCATGGTTCTTTAGAGCATTATGGAGTTGTCTTGTATGAAGTCATAAACTGGCGAATGTCTCTTATGATGAGGCGTCACAAGAGTAATCTCTACGAGTTTAACAAAAAAGCCCCTTCTTTTCAGTTGGGGCTTTTTTGGTTAAATAAAATTGATTACTTAACAAGAGTCATTTTCTTTGCATCAGTGAAATCACCTGCAACTATCTTGTAGAAGTATACTCCCGATGACAACGATGAAGCATCGAAGTTCACCGAGTAACTTCCGGCAGGCTTGAATTCATTGACAACAGTCCTTACTTCATTTCCCAGCATGTCATAGATCTTCAGCATAACGTTGGAAGACCTGGGCAGTGCATATTTGATAGTCGTTGAAGGGTTGAACGGATTCGGGAAATTCTGTTCCAGAGCATATTCGGACGGAACATTGGAATTATTATTGTTCACCCCTAAGAATAGTGTACTATCCCGCAGCCTCAAACAGCTTCCGTCACCGGCAACTGCATATGCATGTATAACATTGTTAGCTTCTTTATACACATCTAAATGGCTGATGGCTGATATACCACCGGTTGTCATAACATGCCATGTCGCACCGCCGTCGATGCTTTTGACTATTCCATTCGCGGTTAATATAGAGCCACCAACAAAGATGATGTTCGTTCCCGGTACCCACTTAGCTACAGAAAGAGTGGGTGAAGAGATTCCGGACCCGATATTGACCAGGGAGAAGCTTACGCCTCCATTTGTGGTCATACCGATATTCGGAAGGTCAGTAGCAGTAGTAGCCAGTCCATGTATCTTATCAGTGCTCATTGTGTAAGCAGAGGTGAAGACACCTGTAAGCCCGGTTAAAGTTGATGTAGTCCAGCTTGAACCTCCGTTAGATGTCCATGTAACTCTTGCAGGTGCTACATTAATTCCATATCCAAAATACGATGCATCGATGCAGATAACCGAGTTCTGAGCAGAAGCTGCTCCCGATATTCCCGGCGGCTGTAAAAGAGTCCAGCTTGTTCCTCCGTTAGTTGTTAACTGTACCCAATATGATGTACCTGTATTATTGGGCGGATCACTTTCAATAACACCAACCTGCGGGTTTGTTCTTGAGAAAACTATACCGTTAATAAAACCGTAACTTCCGCCTGTGGAGAGCACAAGAGTCCAGTTGACACCGCCGTTTGTGGTCTTATTAACTTTAGCGTTTCCTCCGGCTCCAAGGGCTACTCCACCATCCCCAACATAAGCAGTATTGGCATCAATTCCCCATACGCAGAACTGATCTAGGGTAAGATTACCAATTGCTGAAGTCCAGTTAACCCCGGCGTTCGTGGATCTGTAAACAAGCGGAACACCATATCCGCCGCAAACCCACACAGTATTAGCATCGACGACTGAGACACTGGGTGGATATGTACCCGAATAGCTGAATCCGCCTACATATACCCATTGTGAATGGGTACTGGAAGCTGAGAATAATAGTAAGGCCAGAGTCGCAGCAAAAAAGAGTTTAGTTATTTTCATTTGTCTTTTCCCTCCTGAGTTTCATTATTCATGAACTCGATAATTATGTGAATTTAAGATAATTTAATGCTAATTGTATAAGTAATATAAAACATAATGGGTAAATGTAATGATTGTGATTTACAAAATCAATAACAAATTTTAAATTATTTATACAAAAATATTGACATATTTAATGGTATATCATTTAAAAAACTCGAAGGATGTCTTAACCTGAAACTTCGCTTTAATTATCAAATGAAAAGATTCAGTATACAGTAATAATTCCGATCTGCTGCAGGCAACTATAATTTTATAAATTTCTCCAGTCTTTTAAAAACCTTTTCTTCACCCAGAATTTCCATTAGTTCGAACAATCCGGGTCCTACGGTCATCCCGGTTATTGCTAACCTGATAGGATGGATGAGCAAGGCTGCTTTAATATCCTTTTTATCCGAAAAACTGCGGAGATGCTCTTCTAATGAGATCGCATCAAATTTAATGTCAGTCGATTTGAGTGAAACGAGATATTCCTGAAGCAATTTTTTTGTTTTTACATCTATATATTTAGTCATTCCTTTCTCATCATAAGAATCGGGGTCGATGAAAAAATACTTTCCGAATACAATGAAATCATTAATAGTAGAAACCCTTTCTTTCATAAGACGGATTATGCCTGAGATGTATTGCTGGGAAATTTCACGGACTGCCTCTTCAGGTATGATATTAAATTCGATAAGTTTTTCGCGTATAAGTTTATCCAAAATTGCCGTGTCCTCGGTCTTAATGTATTCAGAGTTAATCCAAGCAAGCTTTTTCAGGTCAAACACAGCTGATTTTTTGTTCACACGTTCGAAGGTAAAAATGTTTACCATTTCATTCCTTGGAATGAACTCTCGGTTGTTTTCCGGTGCGAACCCGAGCAATGTAAGAAAATTAAATAGAGCTTCGGGAAGATATCCCAGCTTTTTGTACTCTTCAATAGCTACCGTATCCCTCCTCTTGGACAGCTTCTTCTTTCCTTCGTCGAGTATCATCGGTAGGTGAGCAAATTCCGGGATCTTCCATCCAAGTGCTTTGTATAAAAGGATCTGTTTGGGAGTATTGGAAAGATGGTCATCCCCGCGTATAACGTGAGTGATGTTCATGTCATGGTCATCAACAACCACAGCGATCTGGTAGACCGGAGAACCATCGGAGCGGAGAATAACAAAGTCATCAATATCGGAATTATTGAATATGGTTTTTCCGTGAACCATATCATCAAACTCTGTCACTCCCTGAGGAATGTAAAACCTGATAGTATGCTCCTTACCTTCATTGAGATATTTCTTTACTGTCAGCTCATCGAGCTTTAATGAAGCTCTGTCATATTTGAATGCTGTCTTTTTCGTCTGTGCTTCTTTTCTTTTTTGATCAAGCTCTTCAGTTGTCTCAAAAGCATAGTAAGCTTTTTTTGTCCTGAGGAGCTCTCTAATTACCTCTGCGTACCTGTTCATCCGGTCTGACTGGTATACGATCGGTTCGTCGGATTCCATTCCGAGCCACTTCAAGCTCCGTATTATCTGTTCTGAAAGCTCGCTCCTGCTCCTCAGAGGGTCAGTGTCTTCTATTCTAAGTAAAAACCTGCCTTTTCGGTTTTTGGCAAATAACCAGTTAAAAATTGCCGTCCTGGCGCCGCCAACGTGCAAAAATCCCGTTGGGGAGGGTGCAAATCGTACTCTAAGTTCTTCCATTTGATATTGATTAGAGGATATTAATAAAGTATTTTTATAAAACCTATTGCAAAGTATTGAAAATATAAGTAAATTTGATTTAAATCTTAAGAAACAAATTTAAGCCTATGAAAAATTTTTCCATGAAAAAACTATACTACTCGATAAGCGAGGTAAGCAGGATTACTGATCTCGAGCAGTATGTGTTAAGATATTGGGAAACAGAGTTTGAACAATTGAAACCGGCAAAAAATTCTTCAGGCAATAGGATCTACACGAATAAGGATATCAAGCTTATTCTATTTATCAAGAAGTTACTGAAGGAAGAAAAGTACACAATAGAGGGAGCTAAAAAGATACTTCGGAGTTATAATGCAAGCAGTGATGAGACTAAAGAAGAGGGCGAAATGAAAGTTCTGGATGTAAATAAAACGAAAAGCAGTGAGTTAAGTTTATTCGGAGGAAGTGAACAGGAGGTTACAGCAGGGGAAGGGGAACAAAAAATAGTTGATGACCTGAAGGAGATTAGAAAATTTTTAGAGGAGCTATATAACCAGCTCGATTAATAGAACCTTAAGCTATTACATTATCATAGCCCTTGCTTTGAGGGCTTTTTTATTAAATGGCATTTAATTAATTTCGTAAAAGGAGAACGGCGCGTGGCGCAGCCTGGTAGCGCACCACTTTGGGGTAGTGGGGGTCGCTGGTTCAAATCCAGTCGCGCCGACTAATTTTTTGGGTAGAATTATTTTATTACCTTATTTAAACTTATGCTTTAACTTCTCAGACTAACCCCATTATTTATAAACAGAAAATCTTTTCTTGACATTAATAAATTAATTGTTTAAGTTTGATAAAGGCATATAGTTTTTTTGTGAAATATTGATAAAATCGCATACCGCGGTGGTGGAACTGGTAGACACGCATGCCTTAGGAGCATGTACCGAAAGGTGTGTCGGTTCGAATCCGATCCGCGGTACATATTTAAACTTATTTGACATTTTACTCTTTGTTTAATTAATTCTTAAAACTATGTCAAACAAACCAAATATAAAAAATATCAGTACTCCGATCTGCTCTTTCTGCGGAAGAAGTGCAAGCAAAGTTACAAGTATGATTGCAGGACCTTCGACTTATATAGGTAAGAAAGTATTTATCTGTGATATGTGCATTACAAATGCAATGACGATGATAAAGCAGAGCACGATTGCCTCACTTCAGAAAAATACTCCGAATAAGGCAGAGTTAACCCCTGAAGCAATAAAGAAATTTCTAGATCAGTATGTAATAGGACAGGAACGAGCCAAGAAAGTTCTATCGGTTGCGGTATACAATCATTATAAGAGAATTGATTCGGCTGAATATATATATGTGGATGATGTTGAAATTGAGAAGAGCAACATACTTCTAATAGGTCCCACAGGCAGCGGTAAAACATATCTGGCACAGACCCTTGCAAAGCTGCTTGATGTGCCTTTTGCTATAGCGGATGCAACCACGTTAACAGAAGCCGGGTATGTGGGTGATGATGTTGAGACGATACTTGTTCACCTCTTACAATCCGCGAATTATGACATTAAAAGAGCCGAACGGGGGATAGTATATATAGATGAAATAGATAAAATTTCACGAAAATCGGACAGTACATCTATTACACGGGATGTATCCGGCGAAGGTGTCCAGCAAGCACTTCTCAAGATAATAGAAGGAACTACGGCGAACGTTCCACCAAAGGGCGGCAGGAAGCATCCCGAACAACCGTTGATCAGTATTAATACAAAAAATATCCTTTTCGTCTGCGGCGGGGCATTTGACGGGCTTGAGAAAATAATCCAGCATAGAGTATCGCAAACCACGATAGGGTTCGGTAAGGATGTAATCAGCAAAAAATCCAAAGAATATGATGAGCTGATGGAACAGGTGGAACCCGATGATCTCATCAAATTCGGGTTGATACCTGAATTTACCGGACGTCTGCCGATAAGTGCTGTTCTAAGCTCGCTTTCCGAAGAAGCACTGAAATCCATTCTTACAGAACCTAAGAATGCGATAATAAAACAGTATAAGAAACTGTTCAGGATGGAAGGTGTTGATCTCGAACTGGAAGAGGAAGCACTTAATGAGGTTGTCAAAAAAGCCATGAAAAAAGGTACGGGAGCGAGAGCGTTAAGGTCGATTCTCGAAGAGATCATGGTGGATATAATGTTTAAATTGCCGTCCAAACAGAATATCAGCAAATGCATCATCACTTCTAATGTAATTAAACACAAGGAAAGCCCTGTTTATATTTCGGAGACGAACAGACAGTACGCATGATGTAATCTTTCTTCATTGATCGAGAATCTAATTTGCCTGTACCGTAGTTTCAGATATAGAATAAAGATATATTAGACAAAATATAACGTCATTTTACAATAGCTACAATAATATCCCAAATAAAGCCTAATTCAAGCTTCCGGGAGCGTGAAGATTACATGAAGAATCTTCTCCTCAAACTAAAAACCGAATCCGGTAAAATAAAATCCGGCGGAGGCCATTCCGAAATAGAAAAACTCCATAAAAAGAACAAACTCCACTGCAGAGAAAGAATTGACCTTCTTATAGATAAGAATTCTTATTTTATGGAGATAGGTTTGTTCACAGCTTACGGTATGTACCAGGAATACGGCGGAGCACCCTCATCCGGAACGATTTTCGGAATAGGTAAGATACACGGAAGGGATTGTGTTATTGTTGCGAACGATGCTACAGTTAAGGCGGGAGCCTGGTTCCCGATTACGTGTAAGAAAAATTTGCGGGCACAGGAGATAGCGATGGAGAACAGACTGCCTATAATTTATCTCGTAGATTCTGCCGGAGTATTCCTTCCTCTGCAGGACGAGATCTTCCCTGACAAAGAGCATTTTGGAAGGATATTTAGAAACAATGCCGTTATAAGCTCAATGGGTATACCCCAGATCGCTGCCATTATGGGTCCCTGCGTGGCGGGGGGTGCATATCTTCCTATCATGAGCGATGAAGCATTAATAGTCGAAGGTGAAGGAAGCGTATTCCTGGCTGGAGCGCATCTTGTGAAAGCTGCGATAGGTGAGGATATTGATAATGAGAAATTAGGCGGTGCTGCGGTTCATTCGGAGGTTTCCGGAGTGACAGATTATAAAATGAAAGATGACAGGGAATGTCTTGAGACTATCCGTAATCTCGTTAGCAAATTCGGGCACGATGAAAAAGCGAACTTTGACAGGATAGAGCCGAAGCCCCCGGCATACCCGGAAAAAGAAATTTACGGTATCATTCCATCTGACAGAACCAAGCCGTATGATATGTATGAATTGATCTCACACATTACAGATAACTCAGAGATAGATGAGTATAAAGCTGGATATGGTAAGACTCTAATTACTGCCTATGCCAGGATAGACGGTTGGGCTGTAGGTATAGTTGCAAACCAGAGAACGATAACCAAAACAAAGAGCGGGGAAATGCAGGTGGGAGGAGTGCTTTATTCAGATAGTTCTGACAAAGGTACGAGGTTCATAATGAACTGCAACCAGAAAAAAATACCAATGCTTTTCCTGCAGGATGTAACCGGATTTATGGTCGGTTCGAGAGCAGAGCAAGGAGGTATTATAAAGGATGGGGCAAAGATGGTAAATGCAGTAGCTAATTCGGTAGTACCCAAGATAACAATAGTAGTGGGTAACAGCTATGGTGCCGGTAATTACGCCATGTGCGGAAAGGCTTATGACCCTCGGTTCATATTTGCCTATCCTTCAGCTTCGATTGCGGTGATGGGAGGCCAGCAGGCTAGCAACGTTTTGCTGGGGATTCGTGTTAAGCAGCTCGCAAAAGAAGGCAAGAAAATTTCAAAAGAAGAACAGGAAAGATTATTAAAAGAGATCCAGGATAGTTACAATGAACAGGCAGACCCGCTTTATGCAGCAGCAAGGCTGTGGATAGACGATATCATCGATCCTGCTGATACGAGGAAGATAGTATCATATTGCATCGAGCTTTCCAATCATAATCCACATATACCGAAATTTAATCTCGGTGTGATACAAGTGTAATAAATAAGCTTATACAGGATGCCTCATTCATATACCCAGCCATTCATTTCACTGTCATAAAAACATCTCAGCATTGCTATATATTTAAACCCCAATTTAAATACTTTCATATTATTCTCTGTTTTATAGTCAAAGTTTACTCTATACCATCCCATTTTTGTTTTCGGAATTTCAGAAATGAATTGAGGTTTCAACACATCCAGATTTGCTGGATACGAACTTTTTTCATTTCTGTATTTTTCCAGTGCATTAATCAAAATAGAGGAACTTTCAATAGTTGCCGTTCGCTGGTATTTAATTATTCCAACAGAACAGAAGAAAGATAATACTACGGCAGTCATCAATGGAATCGCATATCCTTTTACTGGAATTTTCTTAATCTTTTCAACTTTCAAAAGCCAGAGAATGAACAATATCGGAGCAGTAAAAATCATGATCAACGGGAAGAAAGTTATACCGATAGGGGATTGTAAGCTAAGCAGTGTGAGGATAATAAAAACAAGAAGTGAATAAAACAATTTTGATGCACGCTTTTCCTTCATTAATAATTAGTTTATTATCGGCTCGTGAACAAAATTAGGGCGTTCGTACATAAAATTAAATCCATATTTTAGCAAGTTCAGAAAAGAGGGGTTGGGCCACTCATCAGAATGTCCTGCGGTTTCCACCGAGATCCATTTACACCCTAGCTCGTGAGCCTTGTTGATTCTCCTTGAGATGATCGAGCTTTGTGCTCCTCTTCCTCTGTATTCTGATAATGTTGTTGCCATTCCAAACCATGCAGTATCACCATCTACATACATCGAACCCGCTGCGACCGGCTTATTCCTATCAAAAGCCATATAATTATACCAGTTGTTCTTGCCAACAATTCCCTCAAATACTCCTTTCAAAGAACGAGGAATTTCGAATACTGTAGTAACTACCTCGGAGAAATCTTTTATGTGTTCATCATTTATTTCTATTATTTCAAGCTCTGTATCGGGAATAATAACAGGTTCAGTTGTTCTGTAGAATTTATTCCAATAGCTTTTAAGAACCATGCCCTTTTCTAACAGGATATTTCCCAGATTCTCCGGACTTGCATGAGGACTTATCTGGATTCCAAATATGTTTTTGAAAGGTTTATAAAAATCGAATGCTTTTTCGAGAAGCCTTTTATTTGCTTGTTTATAAATTCCCAGACCTATTATCCGGTTCACTATAATAGCAGGTATGGAGTCCGTTCTGACAGCGATTGCTTTTCCAAAACGTTCAAAAGTGATATTGTTATTTTTGATTACATCTTTTTCAGCATTAAAATACATATCGTACCACGCTTCGGCTTCTGCTATTTCGATTTTGTTCGAAATGTATTCCAAGGCTTGTTTTTCGATCCCTTTTATAAAATCGGTTTTTGCATCTGCATAGTCATTAGAATCCTGCCATTCTTTTAGGGCAAGTTCTTTTTTCATTTTGTAATAATTATCCCTAACATCATCGTGTGTTCGCAGGTAATCTCTGAATAGAATATGCCTTCTCCAAAACTCGTTTGTTAATTCTACTGTGTGGATATGGTGTGTACTGGTTCCATTCTCACTTTTGACAAAATATCTTCTTTCCGGCATCACATCCTCGAATTTCGATACATATTCATAACCAAGTTTGATCATTTCAGGAATAAAACTATCGGCATCGGAAAGTTTTCTCACGCCAAGTAAAATATCTATAATTGGTTTAGCACCTAATCCGGGTACTGAGGTGCTTCCGACATGCTCGATACGGACTGCCTTATCAATAAGAGTTCTTTTTAAGAGCTCTTTTTCTTTCAGAAATAGCTCGCTCCATTGCGGGTTATATTCCGCTAATTCGATCTTCATTTATTAATGTATCAGGCGGTTAAATGTAACTTTATTCCATCAAGATCCTTCGTAGTAATGGTTCCGTTTGGGATTAGATCATTCTCAAATTTAATTTTGCCGAACTCATTGTCTTCTAAATTGAGAATTACTTTTTTTAAGATATCATTATCCGGTATCCTTATTACAAAATGTTCGAGTCCGAGCGAGTTTTCAGGCGCAGGAGGAATGTTTTGCCCTGACCATATATTAGCACCTATATGATGATGGTAACTTCCTGCGGACATGAATAATACTCCAGGGTATTCTCTGGTTGTCACATCAAAACCTAATGTCTTGCTGTAAAAATTCTCAGCTTTGGTCAGGTCTGAGACTCTCAGATGAATATGTCCCAGTATTGAATCAGGATGTATCCCTTTATTGTTCGATGATATTCCCTTCACTTCATTTATTAGAGAATCCAGATCCAGAGGAAGAGTTTCCATTTTAACCTGGCCTTTTTCCCATTTCCACTGCTCTTTCGGTTTATCAGAATATATCTCTACACCGTTTCCATCAGGATCTGCAAGGTAGATAGCTTCGCTCACAAGATGGTCTGAAAAGCCGTGGAATTTGATTTCTGTTTGAGACAATTTTGTTAAAACTGCTGCAAGTTCTTTTCTGTTAGGGACTTTTATAGCAATATGGTAGAGCCCGGCAGTTCGTCTGGAAGCTGATTCACCCCCCGGAAGTACTTGTAAAAAAATCTGATAAGGTGGCTTACCCGATGCCGAAAGCAATGCATAGTTATTGTTTTTTTCAAAAACTTGAAAGCCAATTTGCTCACTATAAAATTTTAGCGATCTTTCAAGAAGAGAAACCTTCAATTTAATGCCACTGATTGCAGTATTACCCGGAAGTGTTATTTTATTCATGCGTTATTCTTTATCTGATTAATGTTTTTGTTTTTTACTAATCGCTAGTTCATAAGATTTTTTTTAGAAGATTTATAGCCATGTCCACATCTGAAGCACTCTTAATATAAAAGCTTACCCATCCGCTATCAGGCAATATATGATGGGGTTCAGCAAGACCTTCCGATACTATCTCGTTTTGTATCTTCTTCGGGAACGTAATATCTACGAGATAATTACTGTGTACATGCCCTATTTCTCTTTTCCCGATTCGGTATTCTGTTCTACCGAAACGGTGAGGATGGGCTGTTACACCTTCCATCTCAAGCAGAGCAGTTTTTATTACTTCATCTGCTTTTTTCAACTTTACACTATAGAAAGATTTTCTGTATTTTGGGGAATCCCTTTGATAAGATACGTCCAATCAACCAGCGCCGAAAGAAGTTTTTTTAACTGACTCCTCACAGCTTCATTAATGAGATTACCTTCCGCATCGAATTGCTCCTTTGCTTTTTGAATATAGAACTGAGGCTTATTAAGAGGAATCATATTAACACAAACACAGATATCTCTTAGATGTGTTTGAGCCCGTATAGTACCCGAAATTCCTCCCGAGGCTCCAATTATTGCAACAGGTTTTGAGTCAAAGGACTGGTCAGGGGGGCGTGAAGCCCAGTCGATAGCATTTTTCAATACACCGGGTACTGAGTAATTATATTCCGGTGTGGCAATAAGCAATGCGTCAGCATTAGCAATTTTTTCTCTGAATATTATTACAGGTTTTGGATACCCTAAATCTCTAATATCATCATTATATAATGGTATAGATAAAAGGTCGAAAATCTCAAGCTCCATATTGTCCGGCTTTAGGTATAAAGCATTTTTTAAAAGAGCTCCATTATAAGATTTTTTTCTTAAGCTTCCCGAAAATCCAAGAACTTTTATTTTATTATGCATTTTAATTATATCGAATTTTAAATTATTTCATTGGTACTTCTATGAACAGGATCTCGGAATTCTCGAGAGCTTTAATAGTGGTCGATTCCGAATTTTCCAGTCCCAAACCATCGCGTTTATTTAATTCTTCACCTGATGTTTTTATATGCCCTTCTATAACGAAAATATATAATCCGTTACCGGCTGTATTAAGTGTGTACGTCAGCTCTTTATTTTTATCGAGCTTCGCCAATGAAAAATATGTATCCTGATTGAGCCACAGTGAACCGTTTTTCTTCTGAGGTGAAACCATGGTTTGTATCTTATTCATCCGTTCATTCGGATCAAAAGTTTTCTGGTCATATCTCGGTTTAACTTCTTTTAATTGAGGGTAAACCCATATCTGCAAAAGATTTACCGGTTCGGAATCCGACGGGTTAAATTCCGAATGTGTTAATCCTGAACCGGCGGACATTACCTGAACATCACCCGAATTAATAATTCCTCCGCCTCCGGTGCTGTCTTTATGCTCCAGTGCCCCGGCAAGAGGGATTGTTACTATTTCCATATTATCATGAGGGTGTGTTCCAAAGCCCATACCAGGCTCGACAATATCATCATTCAGTACCCTGAGAAGGCCGAACCTTATGCGTGAGGGATCATAGTAATCCGCAAAGCTGAATGTGTGATATGTTTTCAGCCAACCATGATCTGCATAACCACGGGTATTTGCACGATGCATGGTCTTTTTAAGAGTTAATGTACTGTTATTATTTTCTATATTCATAATTGTATTTCTTAAGTTAATAATTTTACAGCCAAAGTTTTAGAAGAGAATCAAGGCTATATTGTCCTGCACCGGTTACTAAAAGAAAAAGTGAGATCGCAATAAGTGACAGATTATATTCAAACCCATTTCCTTTATTTGGTTCACCGGAACTTAAGAAAAAGCCTGATTTCCAGTGTACTTTATAAATCGCAACGATCATACTTATAATTAATCCAAGAGCGGTTAACCTTGTTAGAAAACCTATGAGTATGAAGATCCCTCCAAAAAGTTCTACAAACGATGCTGTATATGCTAAAGGAGCCGGTATCTTCATATAATTTTTAAAAGCACCTACTGTTGCAGCTAAACCATACCCTCCGTACCATCCGAGTACTTTCTGAGCACCATGGGCAAAAAAGATAACCCCCAGCGTGACCCGGATAATCAGCAATGCTGCGTTTAATTGTTCATTTGTGAATTGCATTTTTATATTCCTTTCGATTTAAGTTTGTAATTATTAAAATACTTGTTATACTACTATATGTTATAACACATAAAACGCTAATAAAAAATTCTATAATAAATGTGCGTAAATTTTTTCGGTCAGGAATGACAATTTCATACATTCCTCATTTGTGAGATTAGAAGTAAATAGTTTCTGTATTTTATCTATTTGCGGCTGCATCTTTTCCAGTACCTTTAATCCTTTTGAGGTAATGCGTGTTAATGATAATCTTCTGTCTTCTTTTGATCTTATTCTCTCCACAAAACCTTGCTTTTCAAGGCGGTCTATCAATCTTGTTATGTCCGGTGAACTGTCGATCATTCGGGTTATTATTTCACATCTTGGATGGCCCTGAGGATAAATACCTTTTAAAATCCGTAAAACATTGTACTGACCTGCCGTAATCCCGAATTTAGCACATAATTTTTCCGTTTTGCTCTGAATAAAGTGTGCAGCAACATGAATGTTCAGTATTGCTTCTTCATCAAGAGGTAATTCTTTTTTTAATTTTAACCAGGTATTTAATGCTTTTCCCATTTTTATCTGTATCTATGTGTTGTAACACATAAACATGGAAGGAAATTCCTTGTTGTAACACATAAAATTATTTATTTTCATAAATTAAAATATAATAGTAATTTATAATTAATCTCAACTCAAGGATTGGAATTACCGAGCTGAAGTTTGTATTCTTCTATAAGTTCTTTAGGAATGAGTTTCAAAGCTATATAGATAAGCAAAGATACAATTATAATGTCATCTAATTGTCCTAATACCGGAATAAAATCGGGTATGATATCAAAAGGCAGGAGAATGTAACCAATGGCAAGGGCAAGAAGTATCTTTGGCATAAGCGGTGTCCTATGATCCTTCATAAGCAGTTTATAGAGAGAAATCTGCTTTTTAATTTTTTTGGAAATAAATATTGATCTTTTAAAAGAGATCATTTATTTTGATTGGTCTTAATTAAAGTTAATTATTTTTTTTGATTGAAAACGTTCAATATAGCAGCACGATTTTTATTGAAATGAAACCAATATATATAATCTAAATTAAAAGATATAGGCGGGATGTATTTGTTTCTTTCAAATAAAAAGACTTTCAAATTTAGGAATTTATGAATATCTTCTTGGAAATTTATAAGAAGATATAGATTCTTATTATAAAATAATTAATAATTAATAATTAATAACAGAAAGGCAGCTTCTATTATGAAAAGATACATTTTAACAACTATCATTTTTTTGATCTGCATCTCTACATCTAATGCGCAGCTTAAAGAAAAAGACAACCTGCTCGGACCGTCGATAGGTTTCTGGCCATCGGGCAGTGCTCCCACTTTCGGACTTAATTATGAAAACCAACTAACACAAGCCGGTCCCGGTACGATCAGTCTGGGGGGTCTATTCAGATTTACAACATGGAAAGACAATTTTGATCCTGATAATTACTATTCATACAGTTATTTTACATTCGGGGCACAATCAAATTATAATTTTAACGAAATAGGTGATGGAAAGTTTGTTCCGTTCGTAGGACTCGTTCTAGGTTACAATGTTGTGAATGCTACTTTTACCGGTCCTCACGGAAATCTTTATACTACTGGTCATAGCAGCGAGTTATGGCTTTGGCTCCAGGGTGGATTGAGATATTTCTTTTCTCCCAGAGTTGCAGGTGCACTAAGATTCGGTTTCGGTTCTTTTAATTATAATGCGATCGAGATTGGTGTAGATTTCAAGCTGTAACTCTTTTCTAATATTATTTTTGCAGTAAGTTCTAATGGACACTTAAGATATATGCTGGTTATATCTTAATTGATAATTGAGGATTCTCAGATTAATTCTCAAATCTCATATTCATTAGGTCCCTTTATTGTTATTAATATACCAACTGAGGATTATTCAGGAACTACTATCTATACATTGGATTTATATATTGGATTCCTTTTCAGTTTATGATTTCGTATTTTTTAAAAATTATAATTAGACAGCTATGAAAAAAGTAAGTATTCTTCTGGCATTACTTTCCTTTGTAATGTTTTTACAGCCTAAAACTTCTCATGCACAGCTAAATATTTCTCTCGGTCCGTCCATCGGACTCACAACTCCTGTATCAGATTTCGGAGGTAATCCTTCGGATTATTATGCAGGTACAAAATATGGCTTAAAATCGTCCATAAACTTCGGTGCGATGGGAAAATTAGGTCTCGGACCTATAAACTTTAATTTATCGATTCTTTATACTCCGATGAGCAATTCAGGTGTGGCAGAACCGAATAAATCCAATAGCAACGCGGACATATCTATGCACTTGCTTACCATAGGTATCGGTTCGGATTTTGGTTTCGGAGTACCATTGTCTCCGGTAAGACCTTATATTGGATTTGACCTCCTGTTTTCTTCTATCGGCGGCTCGGTTACATTCCGTGGAACTGGCAATGTTAGTTCAAATACTTCCATAGATATGTCAAGCGCATCCAGAACAGGCCTTGGATTTGCAGGTGGTGTACAAATTAAGCTCATGAGCATCAAGCTGGATTTAAGCCTGAGGTATAATTTTATCAATCTTTTCAGCAAAAGCTATGATGGTTCTGCAACAGGTGACAGGATTGAAGCTTATAAATTCCTGAACGATGCTAAAGACCCGAATTACTCGACAGCTTCGAATGATAAGCACCCAATAGGCAGCAACCGGACAATTGCAACATTTCAAATTCAGCTTGGCATAATGTTCGGACTATAACTAGTAGGCAGGACACCGAGCTCTAATATGCTTTCGAAGTCCGCAAACTTTAAAATTAATGATATCATGAAAACAAGGATAAAAATCATTTTAATCCTATTCCTGTTCGCCTTTTCATTTTTACAGCTCAGTTGTACCGGAGCCCTTGATGCTTTGAAGAATTTACAACGATTGAAATTTAAGCTCGGGTCAATAGATAATTTCACGCTTTCCGGTGTCCAATTGAAAAGCATAAGAGCTATAAATGATTTTAATATACTCGATGGGGCAAAGCTTGTTTCATCATTTACCCGGGGCGAGCTGCCTGCATCTTTTACCCTTAATGTTCTTGCAAACAATCCGAATGACGGGACAGGAGGCACCAAACAAACATCAGCGGTATTAAAATCGTTATCGTGGAGGTTGTTCCTAGATAATAA
>JBEKSX010000074.1:0-15334 GCA_049516635.1 Ignavibacteria bacterium
ACGATAATTACATTTTCGTGAAGTTAACATGCGAAATGATGAAAAGTGATACTGCATTATCATACGGATTGCTTTTTAACTCGGGAGCTAAAGTAAGCTCGATATCATATCAGGACGGCATGCAATCGAATATCTCTTTTCATTTCAAGGGAACAGACAGTTTATTAATTGAACTTCCACCTGAAGCCAAAAATGCAAATTCTTTTAAACTGTTATTCAATTATGCTTTCCCCATAAGCATGACGGACAGCTCAATTCTCATGCTGGACAGAGGACACCGCTGGTATCCCCTTATAGCTGATTGCATTGCCGGTGTCAAGCTCACCGCCGATGTACCCGAAGGGTGTGAAGTACTTTCAACCGGGAATCTGGTGGATAAAACATCGAAGAATGGTATGAGCACTTTCGTATGGGAAAGCACTATGCCTGTGTTCAAGATACCGCTGATAGTTTTCAGATCTGACATTTACAAACATTCATCCATAAAGATAAATGATAAAGAAATAGTTCTTTACACACTGGCGCAATATGATTCGGATAACGATACTATACTTAATCAAGCAGGCAATGTTTTCAAATTCTGCACGGAGAATATCGGTGAATACCCATTCAGGCAATTGACAATTTTGGAATACCCGGAATTCGAAGGTATTAATACGGGAAGCGGCTTATTGGAAATAGGTTCATCTAATTTTGATTTTATGAAACGCGGGTATTATGACGGGCTGCAGCTTACTATTGCACAGCAATGGATAGGCGCAGGTGTATTCGCAAAGTTCGGTGTGCCGGGATTCTGGTTTCTTTCTTTGTCACTCCCCCATTACATAAAGCTGATGTATATCAGACAGTCTGCGGGCGAGGAAGCTTATAATAAAAATATGCAGGATCAGCTCGATAAATACAAACAATTTGCAGGTAAGGAAAATGATGCTGCAATAATGGATGTGGATTATCCCAATACAAAAGAGAAAGGACTTGTGCTTTATGCAAAAGGCCCTTACGTATTCAGCTTACTGCACAAGCAGATGGGCGATGAAAGATGGTCTGTTTTTCTCAAACAGTTATATGCGGATTACCTCGGAAAGATTCTCACTTACAATGCATTCCGTGAAACGCTCTCACAATTCGGTGACAGCGCCACGATCCCGTTGCTCGACAAACTGGTGAAAGAGAAGGGCATGCCGGACTGAAGATACATAAAACAATACATAGTATTATAAAGTTTTAAAAAATAGCGGGACATGAGTATTAAATACTACATTTATATATTAACTGATAAAACTAATTCCCGTTTATATACGGGTATGACAACCAATCTACGCCGTAGAATTACCGAGCTTAAGCAAAAATCTATTAAAGACTACGCATCAAGATATAATTTAAATAAATTAGTTTTTTATGATGCGTTTGATAATCCCGTTTCCGCATTAGAAAGTAAATGGCAGATCAGACATAGTTCCATTAAGAAAAAAAGCGCATTGATAGAAAAAATGAATAAGAAGTGGAAAGACCTATCAGAAGAAATTTAATTTCATTTAACATTTAAATAATAAAAAGGAGATAATAAGAATGGAAAAATTTAGAATTTCTGCTTCAATGAGAGTATTCCTGTTGTTCGTATCAGTTGTCATATGGTGCGGAATACTGCTGACGGGAATAAGGAATGTCCACTGGTTCCTGTTTATAGTACCGGTTATATTTCCTCTGGCGGCACTGTTTAATTTTTGTCCGGGTATGGCACTAACAAGGATGATAACGAAAGAGAAACCGTCAACTACGGAAGTTAAATAACAGGATGATGGGAGTAATTGGATAAGGTGCTGCCTCAACTGTCATTCTGAGGGAACGTAGTGACCGAAGAATCTCTACATATAATTAAAAAAGAGATTCTTCGCTTCGCTCAGAATGACGGTGTTAAAAAGGGGTACATTCAAACCCCTTTACTTTATGATACCCTCTCCCCCCTTTACGAAAGGGGGGCTGGGGGGTTCTGCTTTAACAGTGATACTTTAATATCAATATCTTTTACAACTTTGTCCAAATCAAAATAAACTTCATCATTTGTGAATCTTAAAAATGTAATCTTAAGAGATTCCAGTCCTTCTTGTCTGTCACTATCATATTCAATTTCCTTTGGTGTTAAGTGAGAAGAACCATCTATTTCAATAGCTAAATTTAACGCCGGACAAAAGAAATCAACTATAAAATTCTCTATGCTAAATTGTCTTAGAAATCTGCATCCTTGTATTTGTTTTCTATTAAGATGATTCCACAAAATCTTTTCGGCTTTGGTCATATTCAAACGCAGTTGTCTGCGTCTTTCTTTCAGTTCGAGCTTTGAGTAATATTGCGTCATAATAGAACCCCTCTAAGTCTCCCCTTTCGTAAAGGGGAGAGTTCATAACTTCAGTTCACCTTATTCCATCTTTCTTCAGCGGCGTAAAGTTCCGCTGTCAATTCTGCCGGCAGGCGGTCACCGAACATTTTGTAATATTCACGCATTTCCCTGAGCGCTTCCAGCCCGTCTTCCTTGCAAACCGTAAACAGCTTTTTAAGTTTTTCGCGTGAAATATCCAAACCGGATACATCGAAATGGTCGATGTCCGGCATCCTGCCCATAGGCGTATCAACGTATTTCCCGGTACCTTCAACGCGTTCCAGCACCCACTTGAGCGCGCGGATGTTATCGCCGAATCCGGGCCACATGAACTTTCCGTTCTCATCTTTTCGGAACCAGTTTACGTAAAAAATCTTCGGCATTTTAGCAGGATCGGATTTTTTACCGAGATTTATCCAGTGTTTGAAGTAATCTCCCATGTGGTATCCGCAGAACGGGAGCATTGCGAACGGATCGTGGCGTAATTTTCCTACCGCACCGACTGCAGCTGCTGTGGTTTCCGAAGATGATGCGGAACCCATATATACCCCATGGTTCCAGCTGTATGCTTCGGTAATCAGAGGTATAACGCTGCCCCTTCGCCCGCCGAAAAGGAATGCAGAGATGGGAACTCCTTTCGGGTCCTCCCATGCAGGATCTATAACGGGACATTGTTTTGCGGGCGCGGTGAACCTTGAGTTCGGATGTGATGATACCCTGCCCGAATCCGGCGTCCAGTCCTTCTTGTTCCAGTCGATGAGGTGTGCGGGCTTTTCATCCGTCATGTTTTCCCACCACACATCACCGTCATCTGTGTATGCAACGTTTGTGAAGATGCTGTTCTTTGTCATCGAATACATGGCGTTTGCATTTGTCTTCATAGAAGTACCCGGTGCAACGCCAAAGAATCCCGCTTCGGGATTAATGGCATGCAGCATCCCGTCATCACCGAATTTCATCCATGCTATGTCATCACCCACGGTCTCCACTTTCCATCCCGGCAGTGAAGGAGTGAGCATGGCTAGATTCGTTTTTCCGCATGCTGAAGGAAATGAGGCGGTAATGTATCTTTTCTTCCCGTTAGGAGGTGTGATGCCAACAATGAGCATATGCTCTGCTAACCAGCCCTCATCACGCGCAAGGACGGAGGCAATTCTGAGCGCGAAACATTTTTTGCCGAGAAGTGCGTTTCCACCGTAGCCGCTTCCGTATGACCAGATGGAACGTTCCTCAGGAAAATGGACGATATACTTTGTTTGGCTGCACGGCCAGGAAATATCTTTTGTGCCGTTTACGAGCGGATATCCCACAGAATGTAGGCATGGTACAAATTCGCCATTGCCAAGGACATCAAGAACTTTCTTGCCCATACGTGTCATAATACGCATATTCAGCACCACGTAGGGTGAATCCGTCAGCTCGATACCGATATGTGATATGTGTGAGCCGAGGGGTCCCATGCTGAACGGGATTACGTACATTGTTCTTCCCCTCATCGCGCCTGTGAAGCATCCTTTGAGAATTTCTTTCATTTCTTTCGGGTCTTTCCAGTGGTTGGTGGGACCAGCATCTATTTCTTTTTCAGAGCAGATGAACGTGCGGTCTTCCACGCGTGCAACATCGCTGGGGTCCGAGACCACCCAGTAGCTGTTGGGTCTTTTCTTCAGCGGGATGAACTGTCCGTTGGAGACGCACAGGTCTAAAAGTTTCTTATTTTCCTCTTCGGAGCCGTCACACCAGTGGACCTCGTCCGGCTGGCACATGGCAGCCATTTCTTTTACCCAATTCAGTAATTTCTTATTATTTGTCATTTCTTGCATATGATAAATATAATGTTATGGAAGTCTTTTGATTAGTTTTGAATATGAAAAATTAGCAAAAAAAGCTAAAAAATACTATTCAATAGTTGGGGGGGAGGTAGGAATGTGATAGGTTACCCGGCAAGTCTATTCATATTTTATTGTTTTAGCGAATTCCATGTAGTCTAATGTGCTATTTATGAATTTCTCTAACAGAGTTCCTTTATAAGTGTTTTTCAGTTCGTCAAATATTTCCAAAAAAGCTGTTGTATCTTCCTTATGTTTATATACTATATCCATTAAATAGTACTGATTATAATAGTTATTAGGATTTTCCTTTATCATTCTTAACGAATATTGTTCTAATGAATCTATGAAATCTTTATTTTCATTCACACCGACAGTAACCTCATACCTAACACGGTCTAAATACACAGAATTCTTAAATTTCCTTTCGAAATCAATAGCGTGATTATATACGGTATCACCAACATCTGACCAATCCATATTTAAATCAAAATGAGCGTTTATTCTATAACTCATGATATCTAATAATGCTTCGCGAGCTAGTTTTTCTTCTCCTGCAGGTTCTGTCACTATAAAATAGACTTTATTAGAAAAATAATATACTTGTTCACCCTTTTTTGACAAGTTTATCCTAACTTGCAGAAAATAACCATCGGGTATGAATTTATGAGCCCATGCCATTTGTGACATTTTAAAATCATCCATATCTCCGTAATAGTCATTAAGATTATACGTTAAAAAATAATATTTCATGAACTGTTTATGCCCCAAAATACCATCAATTCCTCCAATATAACGGATTGTATCCCCTCTTTGGTTAATAAAGATGAAATCCATATTATCAAACGGAATAAAAACGGGTCCATAATCTGGGATAAACCCATTTAAGTCCACATCTAATTCAACCCAGACCGGTTCACTAACAAGATATAAGCTTTTGTTAACCTTTAGCTGAATAATCGGTGAGCTATTCTGAACCTGACTAAAGGGTTGTTGTACAAGCAGGATACATAAGAAAAAAAATTGTATTAAGCTAAATATTATCTTCACTGTACTCATATCAAATAGAGTGTGTAAAGGTTGAATTAACAAGTATTATAATTTAAGTATTTATAATACTTTCGACAAGGTAATATTAGAGACAGGAGGAAAAGAGAATCCTAACTCCTTAAAACCCCCCTTAATCCCCCCTTTAATTAGAGGGGGAGATGCCAACAGAACAAGGAGGTTTGAAATTACATCAACCAGTAGAGTTATTGGTAAAAACAGTATATGAACAAAAACATTTGTTATTTTTTAAATTGTTAATGGGAATTTAAAATTGTAAATTTATGGATAAAAATAACAAAACAAGACATGGCAAAGAAAAAAATACAGGGTACGGGTACTGCATTAGTTACACCGTTCAAGAAGAACGGTGCGGTCGATGAACATGCTTTAAGGGAGCTTGTCGACTGGCAGATAAAAAGCAAAGTAGAGTTTTTAGTCCCCTGCGGTTCAACAGGTGAATCCGCTACAATGACGCGGGGCGAAAGGAAATCAGTTATCGAGATGGTATTCCAGCAGGCGAACGGGCGTGTGCCCGTGGTTGCAGGGACTGGAACGAATTCAACCGCTGATTCCATACACATGACAAAGGATGCGAAGCAGATAGGTGTAGATACGGTTCTGCTGGTGGGTCCCTACTACAATAAACCCACTCAGGAAGGTTTTTTCCAGCACTTCAGAACGATTGCCGAAGAGTGTGACGTGAAAGTTGTGCTGTACAATGTACCCGGAAGAACAGGAAGCACGATCAATGCGGAGACAACACTGCGTCTTTCCGAGGAAGTAGAGAATGTTATCGCTATCAAGGAAGCATCCAATAATATGGAACTGATAATGCAGATAATTAGGCACAAACCGAAAAACTTTGCCGTGCTGTCGGGTGAGGATTCGTTCACATTGCCTATAATAGCTTGCGGCGGTGAAGGAGTGATAAGCGTTGTATCCAACGAAGTACCGAAGGAGTTCAGCGAGATGGTTAGGTTTGCTCTAGCAGGCAATAAGGTGAAAGCAAACGAACTCCATTATAAATTGTTCGGATTGATGAAAGCGAACTTCATCGAATCGAACCCGATACCTGTGAAGACAGCATTATGGATGATGGGAAAGATTGAGGAGAATTTCCGTTTGCCGCTTGTGAAGATGTCTAACGAAAACAAGCTGAAGCTCAAAAAGATATTGAAGGAATTAAAGCTGGTGAAGTAAGCCCGCAGAGAAGGGAATTGTATTTTTTCTAAGGTTTATGGGGGTGGATTTTTCTGTGCGGCACACTTCGCACCTTATTTAACTTCCTTACTTATTCGGATCTCTTAAATATCCTCGGTTTACTGTAATTTGTAACTTTCCCGTTACTGTCGTATTCTAATTTTTTAAAATTCTCTTTATAGACCGAAATATCATTATCACCCACAAGGGGCTTGCCTTTTATATTCCAGAAATTAATAACCTTCTGTTTGACCGGCTTCCCTGTCTTTGATTCTATATCTTTTACATCCGGTCCGTTATTAATAATTCCGTTATTATCCGAGTTGATGCTAAGAATGGTCTTCGACCTCGTTATAAGATCCCCGTTTTCAGAAGTCTTGATAATGCCGGTTCCGGTAAGGTTGTTAAAAAAATTATTTTTTTCGACAAATACCCAATCGGCATCCCTGTTCCTGTAAGTATAGTTAACATCGGTTATACCTGATTCTGCGTTCCATTTAGCATTAGGAGTAAGCGGACACCATCCGATATGGTTATCGGTAATTCTCCACTGCACCCATGCAGGCGCCCAAACGTAACCGGGCAACCACACCCAGCCGTACTTAGATGAGTTCCACCACCTGCCGTAGTGAAATACTGCCCATCCCCATGTATAGTTCGAAACCCACATCCAGCCGTTCGCAGTGTATTCCCACCTGCCGTTGGTATAAGGTCTCCAGCCCTCTTCGGTCACAGTCGGGTGCCAGATGAAAATAAATTCCGCATCGGGAGCTATCTCCGATGAATAAGCCTGCCCTTCCCCGTCCTTAAGGTCCTTATCGATCTCTTCTTTTGTAATTTGTATCCAATCACCTGCGGGTGAAAGATCATCATAGAACGATTCAAAAGAAACGGAATTTAAGAACAGGTTCTCATCAGTCTCATCGATAGAGTTTAATGAAACGTCTATATTCTTTATTTTTTCCAACAGGAGGCTGTCCGTCATCTGTTCATTTTGCTGGGCCCTGCCTGACGAACAGGTCAACAGAAATATTAGTGTCGAAACCGAAGATATTAATAAATTCTTAATTAACATTCCTTTAAATCGAGGGCGTAGATACTTATACCTGATAATTTGACATAAAATAACACGAAAAGTTTAATAAAAACCATGTTGACAATGAAGGATTTCAGGAATTTAAAAGCGAACATCAAATAAACGAATTTTTATTAATATCACAAAATATAATCATAATTCGAAGAAATCCTTCACTGCCCGGGACAGCATCTAATGTAAAACTCTTCTTTTATTGAGATACTCCAGCAATGCTGTATCGAAAGGGGTTTGTGTAGATATTAGAACATAATCTATATTATTCGAACGGCATTCATGTTTATACCTGTCCAGAAATGCCCTGACCGCGTCCTTGTATGCCTGCATGACCGAGATAGGCTGTGACAGCATCTCCTTTTCGGTTTCCATATCCTTAAATATAGTGGGTGAATCGATTGCAAAGCTCATTTCGAGAGCATCAAGTATCTGGAAAACTATGACCTCATTTTTCTTGTACCTGAAATGCTTGAGCGAGTTAATGACAGAATCCTGGTCATCGAAAAGATCACTGAAAATAATTACTAGTCCCCTCCTCTTTAACCTTTCCGCAATATTATTTAGTGATGCCGCTGTGTTGGTCTTACCCGAGCCCTGCAAATTGGAAAGATGGGTCAATATCAATTTAAGGTTCTGGCTTGTGGCTTTCGGCGGAACATATGTGTTAATATCTTCATCATATATGACAAGTCCCGATGCATCCTTTTGGAAATGCATAAGTACCGCAATGGATGCTGCAAGGTATGTTGCATATTCAAGCTTTGATATTCCCTCCGTTTTGGAATTAGGGTCTCCGTTAGTTCTTTTCTTGAAAATCTTCCTGAACGGTGACATACCCGAGTAAGCAGGATCACTGGATTTAAATGACATCGATTTGCTTGAATCGATAATTAGGTAAGATCTGAGGTTGGTCTCTTCTTCGAACTGTTTAATAAAATATTTATCGGTCCTTCCGAGTACTTTCCAGTCAAGGTATTTCAGGTCATCACCGGGCATGTACTGCCTGTGCTCTGCAAATTCGACACTGAAACCGTGGAACGGGCTTTTGTGAAGTCCTGCTATGAAGCCCTCGACTACTAACTTTGCTTTCAGCTCTAAATTCGATAGTTTAGAAATTACAGCCGGATCAAGGTATTTCTTGTAGTCGGTGCTCAATACAAGGCTGCTACTTTTTATCTTTTGGGGGCGGAGGAACAGTACCGTTTTTCACAGAACCATCGGGATTCGCATTATCATTTGTCGGCGGGACTACCTTTGCATCTTTTTTATCCTTATTATCTTGATTTTCCTTCGTATCTTTATTCTTTGCCGCTGCCGTATCCTTCTTCTCGTCCTGCTGTACGTTCTTTATAACGTCTTCGATGCTCTTATTTTCTTGCAGCATCTGAAGCATCATTCTTGCCGATTCGCTCATTTTCTCATTCGGGTCTTCGTCCTTGGGGTACTTATCCAGGAATTTCTGGTATGATTGTTTTGCAAGCTCTTTATCCTTAAGCATTTCATCATATATGAAAGCTATCATAAATAAGCCGTATTTCGATTCTTTTGTATCGGGAAACTTATCCGTAAGTTCTTTATAATATTTTATGGCACTTGTGTAATCCTTCAGGTTATCCGAATATATTTTTGCTATCGTACTGTAAACATCAGGAGCTTTGGTGGATGAAGGATAACCGCTTAAAAAGTCCTTATATATGTCTATTACCTGCTCATAATCTTTTCTTGCTTCGTCAACTTTATTATCAGCTTCAAGCTTCTTGGCTTCCTCCATTTTATTTTTTGCATCGAGAAGTAAACTTTCCTCAGTTTTTTTGGTACACGAGGATATCACGAGTAGTGATGAAATTAAAAATACTAATAGATTTTTCGTGTTTATCATATTTTCGAAGAATTAATTTATTGTATTATAGCCTATTAAATTCAAAATTAAATATATGTGCGGTCAGAATCAATGTAAGATGAACTCCTATCGGGTATATGATAGGAATCTTCTCAACAAGCATGATTAATCAATTACGGACTATAGTAATAACACACACTTGTTTATCTACGTAAACTGAAAAGATAACCCTTCTGTTCATACCTTTTTCCCAGATCACCTGCCCTCCATTTTCGTTCATGCTATTCGATCTTTCCAAAAACCCATTCTTTTCAATGAGACCTTTATAAACCTGATAAATTCTCACGGGTTTCCCCGTTGCCTGGAAATTATAGTTGTTATTACCTTCAAGTTGGGTAATTCCCGTGAATTGAGTAGCAGGAGGCAAGGGCACATCGGGCGGCCAATCAGCAAGATACGGGTTGGTTACTGATAGGTTCTGCTCCTCTTTATTCCCACAGGATGAGAAAATAAAGGATAACATTACAAGGGAAATCAGCAGGAGTATATTTCTCTTATTAGCCATTTTAACGAAATTAAGATATAATTACATGATATATTAACACAAATATTAGAAATAATTACTATTGTAACAATGCAAGTTGATGGTGGGTAGGGGGAAGAGAAAGCTATAACTATGTATTCGTGATTTTAGATGGAGTCTGGGATTCCTGACCTCAGACTGTCTACATCAGGTAGACCTGCTGCAGGCAGGCGACTTGTGTCAGGAGAGGAACACCGACACACTGAAAATCAAGAAAACATAGTGTTCCTACCCCCCTTTACGAAAGGGGGGTAGGGGGGTTCTTAAGCAATTCATTTACTTTCGACTTTATATTTTCAATAACCACATTTAAGTCTTTATATACTTCCTCATTCATGAACCTTAAAAAAGTTATACCTAACATTTCCAATTCACATTGCCTTTGTTGATCAAAAGCTAGTTCCTCATCGGTAATATGTGTAGCTCCGTCTATTTCAACAGCTAAATTCAAATGAGGGCAAAAGAAATCCATAACGTACGGACCGATACTAAATTGTCTTAAAAATCTTTGTTCCGAAATCTGTTTCTTTCTTATTTGTCCCCATAGCTTTTCCTCAGCTTTCGTCATAGTATGTCGGAGTTCTCTTCTTCTTTCTTTTAATTGCAATTTTGAGTAATACTGTGTCATTTAGAACCCCTCTAAATCTCCCCTTTCGTAAAGGGGAGACTTTTTCTCATCATCCGCGCATTTTTGAATGGTTAAAATCATCCGCAATTATTAATTTTATTTTTTGATGTCAGGGAAATAATGAATTCCCCCAATAATCGCATAAGTAACGTAATTATATTAACTTAAAATCAATAGAAAAACAATGACAGTCAACTATAAAAACTTTATCAATGGTGAATGGAAAGAACCGAAATCGGGCAAATATTTCGAGAACAGGAACCCCGCCGACTGGAACGGTGACCTAATCGGATGCTTTCCTCTCTCGTCAAAAGATGATGTTAACGATGCAGTTACAGCTGCTAAAAAAGCATTTGCAAAATGGAGGCTGGTCCCTGCTCCAAAACGGGGTGACGTATTAAAGCTGGTTGGAGATATACTGGTCGAGAAAAAAGATGAGATAGCATTTGAAATGACAAGGGAAATGGGCAAAGTATTTACCGAAACAAAAGGCGATACTCAGGAAGGGATCGATACGGCATATTACGCCGCTTCTGAGGGCAGAAGACTATTCGGTCATAATGCACCCAGTGAGCTGCCAAATAAAATGAACCTCAGCTTCAGAATGCCGATAGGTGTAGCAGGTGTCATTACACCATGGAACTTCCCTATGGCTATCCCTACGTGGAAAATATTTCCCGCACTGGTGTGCGGAAACGCTGTAGTTTTCAAACCTGCACAACTAACCCCAAAGACAGCTACAACGCTTGTGGAGATCATCGACCAAGCCATGAGAGAAGTGCTCGGTAAGGCATATATACCCGGGGTTATAAACATCGTTCACGGTGCCGGAAGTGTTGTCGGCGATGCCTTCGCCACACACCCCGATATAGACCTTATTTCGTTCACGGGTTCTACAGTTGTAGGTAAACAACTGAACGAGATAGCCGGCAGAACGCTGAAGAGAGTATCACTGGAACTCGGAGGAAAGAATGCACAGATAGTGATGGATGATGCAAACCAGGAACTCGCACTCGACGCAGTGCTCTGGGGTGCTTTCGGTACAACGGGACAGAGATGCACAGCCACATCAAGACTAATTTTACACGAAAAGATATATGACGAATTCATCGATAAGCTGATAAAACGGGCAAGTACATTGAAACTCGGATACGGAAATGATAAAGGTGTAGATGTAGGTCCGTGCGTAAGTGAAGCTCAAAGAAAGACCGTTCATAGCTATGTCGGTATAGGTTTGAAAGAAGATAAAGCAGTAAAAGTATTGGGCGGTGATTTCGCAGCTGACGGCGAGCTGAGCAAAGGGTGGTTCTACAAACCTACGATATTTATTGAAGTAGACAGAAACATGAGAATCGCCCGTGAAGAAATATTCGGACCTGTGCTTTCGGTGCTTAAAACGAAGTCCCTTGAGGATGCAATCGACATCCTGAACGATACACCATACGGACTATCCTCTTCGATATTCACGCAGGATGTCAATCAAGCATTCGTTGCAGTCAGGGATATAAAAGCGGGAATTACGTATATCAACGGAGCCACAATTGGTGCTGAAGCACATATGCCATTTGGCGGAGTGAAAGAAACGGGCAACGGGCACCGCGAGGGCGGATGGACAGTATACGATTTCTTCACCGAATGGAAGGCAGTGTATATAGATTATTCCGGAAAACTGCAGAGAGCACAGATAGATAATTATTAAAATAACATTAGACCTAAGATATGTACAAGAACCCTGTATGCTGATACGGGGTTCTTGTATTTTGGACATATTGCAACAGGAAGTTTAAATCTCCAATAAAAATACAGTTTATCTTTAAAAAATTTTCAATTATCATAGAAGATATTGAAAATTGGAATAAGAATTTCTGACAAATTAAAATACACTATGACAGGGACAAACGTAAAGAAAATCAGTTTTAAAACCGTATTAATACTAATCTTTATCCTGGTATTCAATATCGGTTTAGCGTTTTCTCTTTTCGCATCATCACATCATATCAGGTCAATAACAGAAAAGAACAAGCGCGGGATAAGAGAACTGGCACGTAAAGAAGGTTCTTACATATTCCGCAGCGTTTATTCCTCTTTCACGGGTGAAGATGAGGCAGGTTCGGTGAGAGATGATGATTCATCAATAACAGCTATACAGAATTCATTCGATGTTGAAAAATATGACCTGAGCATATCCGTGAACATACCCGCAAAATCGATAGACGGAACCCTTATAATGACTGCAAATTCATTTACAGATACGCTCAGCAGTATATACTTGAACCTGTACCAGAACATGACGGTAAAGAACGTACAATTTACATCTCTTTCAATTTCGACTGCACTCCCTACCCCCGAAGATATGAAGGATGTTCCATTCAGGCATGAAAACGATTATATTATTATAGACCTCCAGCAAAAGCTCAAGCGGAACGAGGATTTTGCCGTAAAAGTTATTTATTCAGGAAGTCCCAAAACAATGGGCTTCGATTCATTCACTTTCAAAACAATATATGGGAACCCGGTCGTCTACAGTCTCAGCGAACCGAACTACGGACCGACCTGGTGGCCGTCAAAAGATCTCCCAGGAGATAAAGCCCTTTCCTCGTTGCACATTACGGTTCCGCGGGGATTAATGGCTGTGTCAAACGGCTTACTCATAGACAGCGTTCAGAATAGTGACAGTACGACCACTTTTAACTGGAAATCATCATACCCTATAGCAACCTACCTGGTAAGTATGGTAGTCTCAAAATTTTGTTATTGGTCAGATACGTACACAAGCCTGGATGGTACAAAGCAGATGCCCGTTGTATACTATGTTTTTCCTAAAGATTCTGCAAATACGGCATCTGACTGGAAGAGAACACCCGAAATGATAAGATTTTTTGCAAAGACCTTCGGAGAGTATCCGTTCATCAACGAAAAATACGGTATGGCCGAATTCGGCTGGACACAGGGTTCGATGGAAAACCAGACATTGACCTCTATGGGTTATCTTCTGCTGGATGGATATGACACATATGAGGAAATTGTCGTGCACGAGCTTTCCCACCAGTGGTTCGGAGATGCCGTCACTTTGAAGGATTGGAAAAATATCTGGCTTAACGAAGGTTTTGCCACCTACTCTGAAGCACTCTGGGAAGAGCATACTAAAGGTAAAGAAGCTTACCTGGATTATATGAGGCGTTTTGATTACGGCTACTTTAAAGGGACTGTATATTCCCCCGAAGGGTACATATTTTCTCCTTCCGTCTATCCCACCATTTACCAGAAAGGCGGCTGGGTACTCCACATGCTGAGGGGTGTAATCGGTGAAGATAATTTTTTTAAGCTGCTAAGGGAATATTTCGAAAAATATGAATACAAGAATGCAGACACAAAGGATTTTCAATCACTGGCAGAAGAAATAAGCGGACAGAAGCTTGACTGGTTCTTCAACGAATGGGTTTACGAAGGTACAGGCAGACCGAAATATGAATACTCGTGGAAGTTCGAAGATTTCCAGGGGCAGCCCAATTCAGGAGCATTCACTGTGCGGCTGCAATTAAAGCAGGTGCAGGATGATAGAGACGTGTATAAGATGCCTATAAAAATCAATGTGGTAACTGAATCCGGTACCAAGGATTATACCATTTTTAATGACAGCAGGAGCCAGTCAATCCTGCTCACCGTTGACTCGAAACCGAAGGAGGTCGAGATAGATAAGGACAGCTGGATCCTTAAGAAAATAGCAAAAGGAAAGTATCAGGAGTAATTGGTTTCAGAAAGGATAAAATATCCGCAGCTTGAAAAGCTCTTCAAAAAGCACTTCGGCGAGAACATTACTAACACCAATCCTTTAAGCTCACACGGTTCCGACAGGCAAATAATAAGAATATGGAATGGAACCGGTAAGACTTTTATAGGTATAATCAATGAGAACTTAGGTGAGAACAAAGCATTTCTGAATTTTTCCCTTCACTTTCGAAAGTACGGGCTCAACGTTCCGGAAATCTACTGCATATCGGACGATAATAAATCTTACATAATGGAAGACCTCGGTGACACAACACTCTTCAATAAGATAAATGCCAGACCCGGTGGAAGCTTCAGAGAAACGGAAATTGACCTGTATAAAAGTGCTATCAATGAGCTGTTAAAATTTCAAATCGAGGCAGGAAATACACTAGATTATTCTTACTGTTACCAGTATCCTGAGTTCGGCAAAGAAAATATTGAGCAGGACTTAAAATATTTCAAACAAAGATTTTTAATAAATTTTTATAAGAGTACGCTTGACGAGAACAGGCTTAATACAGAGCTTGATATTATAAAGGGATACGCATTGGAGGTTCCGCGAATTTACTTCCTGTACAGAGATTTCCAGTCAAGGAATATAATGTTAAAGAATGATGAGCTATATTTCATCGATTACCAGTCGGGCAGAAAAGGAGCATTGCAATATGACCTGGCGTCATTATTGTATGATGCGAAGGCGAATATACCCCAAACCATAAGAGAATTACTGACAGAATATTATATTGTTCAGGCTAAAAAGTACATTAGAATTGATGAGGAGGAATTCAGAAACCACTTTTGGTATTTTGCTCTAATCAGGATTTTACAGGCGATGGGGGCATATGGCTACCTCGGAATAGTTAAAGGAAAAACTAATTTCCTTGAAAGCATCCCGTTTGCATTAAAGAACATCAACTTCATACTGGAAAATAAAATAAATGATAAGAAATTAAGTTATATAAAAAAAAT
>JBEKSX010000075.1:0-14983 GCA_049516635.1 Ignavibacteria bacterium
GCGAAAAGGAGAAGCTCTTCAATGACCTTGTTATGGAATGGAATAACAAGATCAACCTTGTATCAAGGAAAAAGAGCGATGTGTATGACCTGATTGTGGAGAGCAAGATTTTCTTCCCTTATATAGAACGAACTAAATGCGGGCGTTTGCTGGACCTCGGGACGGGCGGGGGTTTTCCGGGCATTGTAATAGCCATTCATTTTCCCGATACGGAGATCACTCTTGTCGATTCTATACGAAAGAAGATAAATGCGGTGAGCGATATCACAGCCCGCCTCGGGCTAAAAAATACTCACGCTATTTGTGCACGGGCGGAAGACCTGGCTAAACAGCATGATTACAGGAATTATTTCGATTGTGTAACGGCACGTTCTGTAGCACCGCTGGATGAGCTTGCGAAGTGGTCGAGGAAACTGCTGCAGCCGCGCGGAAAACTTATTAGTCTTAAAGGCGGGGACATAGACGAGGAAGCGTGTAAAACTATGGCTCTGAAATTCGTGAGCGAAGTCAGCATATTCGAACACGGGGATAGGAAAATGGTTATGGTGGCGTTTAAATAACATGAAAAGGCAAACATATGATGGTGGGAAAATAGCTCCATAGGAGCGGGATATTTATAGAAATACAAGAGAAAGCAGAATTATGAGCTCCGTAGGAGCGAAATATATTTAATTATACATATTTTCAAATGGCAAATACATTTACACAAATCTACATTCATTTGGTTTTCGCTGTACTCGGACGAGGTAGTCTTATTGCAAATAAATGGAAGAACGAATTGTTAAAATATATTTCAGGTATTATCAGAAATGAAGGTCAAAAGATAATTGCTATAAACAGCGCGAGTGACCACATTCACATTTTGATAGGTTTAAAGCCGGATATTGCATTATCGAATCTAGTAAGAGATATCAAAGCGAATTCATCCAGATTTATTAATGAAAAGAAATACACAAAAATCAGATTCCAATGGCAGGAAGGGTTCGGAGCGTTTTCATGTTCACATTCTCAATTAGATAATACTATAAAATATATCAGTGATCAAGAAAAACGCCATAGAAAAAAATCCTTCTGGGATGAATATATCGAATTTTTAAAAAGATATAATGTTGAATATGATAAGCAATATATATTCAAATCCAATGATTGAATATTTTTGGGTGTCGCCCCTACGGGGCTTAGCCGGCAAAAAGGTGTCATTGTACTATAAATATTTCACCCCTACGGGGTTATTAATGAAAGAATAAAAATCAAGTTAAACGAGTTAGAAAGAACAAAAATTGCTATTCCTCTGTCCCCTCCTTTGCAAGGAGGGGATTCAGGGGTGGTCAAAAGAGACTAAAAAAATGCCTGAATCACAAGAAAAGAAAAAAACGAGATCTTCCAGGATCATCGATATCCTATCGAGGGAATATCCTGATGCAGGGTGCCATCTGCATTTTAAGAACCCGTTCCAATTGCTGATATCCACCATACTCGCTGCTCAATGCACAGATGAACGTGTGAATATGGTGATGGATGAGCTTTATAAGAAATACAAAACTCCCGCGGATTTCGCAAATGTTCCTTCAGCAACTCTGGAGAAAGAGCTCAGCTCCATCAATTTTTACAGGAACAAGACAAAGAGCGTTCAAAACTGCAGTAAAGGTATTGTGGAGAAGTTCGGGGGCAAGGTTCCGCAAACTATGGAGGAATTGACATCGCTAGCCGGTGTTGGACGGAAAACCGCGAACGTGATACTAGGCAACTGTTTCGGCAAGCCCGCAATCATGACAGATACCCATCTGAACCGCGTCTCTCAGCGGTTTGGGCTGACGGATAACGATAACCCCGAAAAGATAGAATCGGACCTGGTGAAGATAATCACTGAAGAGAAGCAGACACTGTATTCTCATGTGATAGGGGAGCACGGCCGGCGCATCTGTAAGGCGAAAAAGCCGTTGTGTCCCGAATGCGTGATAAATAGCCTATGCCCCTCGAATGGGAAGGTGTGACCTTTTACTATTAGTGCTGAGAACCGATTGTCTCACTTTGAATAGGGAAATGAATCCTGTGACGTGTAAGATCTTTGTAAATAACCCCCCTCCCTTAGGGTTTCCCCGCTCCTCCAAAGGCGGATCTTCGACTTTAATTAAAAGGGGGATTAAGGGGGGTTTTGGAATGAAAAGATATATATGTCAGCGTATGAAAAATAAAAATTATAATTACTATATATGAAAAACATAAAAGATATTGATTTCAAGAAGATAAATTTTATTTTGCTCGACCTGGACGGAGTGCTGACAGACGGCTCTTTGTTGTATACATCAGGGGGAGATATTATCAAGGTTTTTAATGTGTATGATGGTCACGGAATTGTGCGGGGTCACGAGAACGGGATGAGGTTCGCCATTATATCAGGGCGCGGAGATGCAGTGAATAAAATCAGGGCGGCTAGACTGAAAGTAGAGGAGTTATACGAGAACTGCGATGATAAGGTCGCAGCGTACGAGGAGATAAAGTCAAAGTATAACCTCACTGATGAAAATTTCTGTTACATCGGAGATGATGTATTCGATCTGCCGCTTTTGCGGAAGGTGGCTTTCTCCTGTGCACCGGCAACTGCGATGCCTGAGGTGAAAGATGAAGTAGATTATGTATCTCCGAAAGGCGGGGGAAACGGCGCAGTGAGGGATATAATAGATCTGATCTTGCGGAAGAATGGGAAATAACTATTTGCACCGTAAAAATGAATCTATCCGACTCAAAAAATTACCCGCGTGTGTTGACCCCTCTAGAGAATGATTGGCTGCTATACATTCTGCCTGATACAGGTCCGGGATATAGAATCTATAGGGAGAAGATAGCATCTATGCTCGTGATAGGAGAGGGCAGGTTCGGGGAGGGAAATTATGTGCTCGGCTACAAGGGAGATGAGCCGGACCTATCTTACTCTTCGTTACCGATATTTGCCTGCGGTCAGATCGACTTCGAAGGGGCGAGAGTACAGGTGTCGGTGCATGAGTTATATGATAATAAGATCGAGTTCTCCATAAATAATATCATTGGGGAAACCATTCCCGGGGGTGCAAGGGAGATCAGGAGGTGGTCGTACTCATACTGGAAGCCTGGGATGAACTCGCCGTTCAAAAATGACAATCTTCGCATGGTTGAGATATTTAACTCAAAAGGTGAGATGGTGCTCGTGCTTTCACCGGCAAGCAGAACCATCTGGCTCTACGAAAAAGCATCAGGGGTGAACTGGATCATACCTGTCACGAATTTCCTGAACGAGATGCTGAGGGGAAATACTAAAATAGACAGAACAAAAGGAGTAAATGTAGACTACGTTTTCTCCAATCTTAAGATGTTCAAAGACGATGATTTCAGGAAAGCACTGGTGCAGTACAACAAACACTGGCGCAGGGTTGACCTGAGCCGGCTGGAATCAAAGCCATTTGTAGAGAAAAAGGGGCTGTTCGGGAAGATATTGGGAAAGTAGGTTGTAAGTGAACACCTACCAGAGCTTAGGACAAACACCAACAACAGGCAATAAGATTATTCTTCCTTAAAGCGTTATTTCCTAAAAAACAGCAAATTAATTAATCTTGAATTTACTAAAACCTTCCTTTAGTTTTATATAAGAATTTCCACAAAATTATATTTAACTAAAAATGAAAATATTTACCATAATTTTTATATTAATATTAGTATCCCTGCCTCAAGACATATCGGCTCAACAGCAGGATATTAACTCAATTCTTGACCTTACCCTTTCCTACCGCGGGTTGTCAAGAGAAGACGTAACACTGCCTTTCGATACGTCGGATAAGGTTAATACGAACCAATGCAAGCTGATACTTCCTATAGTGTATAATATCATGAAAGACCCGCTCTCTTCGATGCCGTTTCTGGATACGGTTATGAACTATAAGAATTTAGACCTCACAGAGCTGGTTTATACTATGTTCAGGGATAATAATTATTATTTGGGCAATCTGGATCATAATTATCAATTCACAACCGATCTTCCCGCACTGGTAGAAATGATTGCCGAAAGAATAAAAAAATCTCATGAGAGCGAGAATAAGCTTTTGCAATGCTTTACTAAGGATGAGATAAAATTTCTGGAAACAAATTTATTTTCTTTGTTTATCAGCGGGGATCAGAATGCTCCCGAGAATTTCGATATATATAAGCTGGATGCATCGGAGGATTCATCCAACGTGATATCTAAAAGAACTCTTGACATTTTAAGCAAAGTTGATAGAAAAATGATCTATGAGAATTCGGTTTCGGATTTTATCTTTTACTATCAACTCTATAAATTTTTAGATAAGAACAAAGGCAATCTGCATAACAGGATGAACAACGAAATTGATGACCCCAATGTACTGGGGGATGTTCTTTATTATTACAATTCAGACGGCATAAAAATTGTGGTCGGAGGTTCCGGTAAGAATACATATACGGGAAAATTCGATCTTATCATAGATATCGGCGGCGATGATGTTTATTATATTGACAGGGACAGTACATTCGAAAATAATTTCAATTGCATAATAGACCTATCGGGAAATGATTATTACACCACAAACAGCAAGTTTTCTTTAGGTGCTTCGGTTTTTTCATCCGGGTTTATTTTCGATAAGGAAGGCGATGATACGTATAAAGCAACGAATGTCAATCTCGGCGCTGCTATATGCGGAATAGGGCTTATCTATGATGAAAGCGGCAGCGATATTTACAGCGCGAACAGCTTCTCTATCGGGGCGGGCTGTTTCGGTGTGGGTATGATCGTTGACAGAACAGGCAATGACTTTTATATCGCAAATACATACTCCGAGGGTTTCGGAATGACCGAAGGCATCGGGATAATTGTGGATAATAAAGGGAATGATACATACACCATAAATCCTCTTACTCCCGATATCGGCAGGTCAAATGACCATTTTCTATCGATGTGCCAGGGATTCGGTTTCGGACTGCGTCCGTATTATGCAGGAGGTATCGGAATTATAGTAGACGGCGAGGGCAATGATAATTATATGTGCGATATCTTCGGGCAGGGCGGCTCGTACTGGTACTCTCTCGGTATCATCGTCGACAGTTCCGGAAATGATAAATACAGCAACTACCATTACGGACAGGGCTCCGGAATTCATTTTTCAGTGGGGCTCCTTAAGGATTATGAAGGATGGGATTACTACTCATCCAACTGGGTGTCACAGGGATGCGGACATGACTGCGGTTTCGGCTTGTGCTGGGATGTAAAGGGTAATGATAATTATACCTGCTACGGTTTATCGCAGGGTGCCGGAAGCGCTAACGGGATAGGAATTCTTATAGATGAGAGCGGACGGGACGGCTATCTTTCCAAAGATAATAACACGCAGGGGTTCGGGCTTCAAAGCAGGGATTACGGGAGCATAGGTATCTTGCTCGATGCTTCGGGGACTGACTTTTATTCAAAGCCCGGATACGACAGCACGCTCACGAATGCATCGTACTGGGGTGTTTTGAACGATTATTTTCTACCGGACATTCACCCTGAAATTCCTGAGGAACAGTTTAAGATAGAGATAGACACAAACAGAACGTACAGCAGGGATGAACTGTATATCTTTGCGAGGACGCTCGAGCCGAGATTTTCCAAATGGGCTGCATACGGATTCAACAAAATGATTGAAGACAGTATCAGTACTGCCGATTATCTGTTCAATAAGCTTGGCTCTGATGATATAAGAGATGTTGTGGTCATCAGAAATTTTGTCCCGTACATAGGATATTCAATGAGCAATGTAATAATGGATAAATTAACACAATATCTGAATAAAAATTTAGATTTGAATACCGATGAAACTGCATTTGCAATTTTTTTGCTGGGTGAATCCAGGAATCTCGCAGGTAAGGATATCTTGCTGAGCTTGACCTATGATGAAAAGCTCAGGATCCGCTCTGCTGCAATTAATGCACTCGGAAAGTTGAACTTTAGTACATCGGATTCGGATTTTACAAAAAAGGTGTCGGATAGGTTAATAGAGCTTGCATCCGAAAAAAATCCTAAGAGAACGTATAATAAAGATATTGCCTTTGCGTTTAAAAATTTTAAAAGCGAAAAAGATATCCCCGTTTTAATAGATTTGATGTCATATAATTATTTTGGAGTGAGATTCATTGCCTCAGCTGACCTGGCGGAATATGGTGATGTATATTACAATTATTTGACCGATGATATCATTTCTGCAATTTCATCGAACAAAATATGGTTCCAGTCATTCCTGAACTCATTAATTAATTTGCCGGAAGATAAATTTAAAGCCGTGGTCGGAAAGATCTTAAATCAAAGTATATCTAAGGACGAGGTAATAAATTACAATCTGATCGAATTACTCGGTTCAAAGAAAGAGAGGTCAAAGGAGGACAATTTCTTATCCTGGATCAATGGGGTTATCGTTGATCTTGAGAGCAGAGCTAAGTTGAAAGTGAGGTAGTATACAGAGAGGATTGTGTCCGGAAACCTGCTAAATGGCGTTATGACTCAATTTTATATAAACTTTGATATCACTATAGAAACCGACAGCAGTAATCCGAACATCAGATGAAGCTGTGCGGTCTGGACGTCGAGCATTGCTATCTTTGATGTATCATCTATATGCACGCCTCTAATCTGGTTAAGATTCTTTAAAGCGGGAGGGAGGCTCAAAAAAACAATCAATGACCAGGGTGAAAGTATTTTGAAAAGGACAAGGGCTATTACTATAATATATGCTCCTAAGATAAGAAATAAGTACTCCGCTTTTGCATAGCCGCCACCCATCATACCTGCAAAAGTCTTTATTTTAGCCTGCCTATCATGAACTATATCACGGAGATTATTTGCCTGTAAAATTCCAGCCACAAGAAATCCAACCGGCAGAGAAGCGTACAATACCGATGAGCTGTACGTACCAGTGAGAGCGTAGAACGTGCCGACGACCATTGCAGGACCCATTAAAGCGAACACGAAATAATTTCCCAGTGCATGGTACTTGTATCCTATAGGCCAGCCTGTGTAGAAGAAACCGCCTAGGATGCCTATGATACCGAGATAAATAATTATCTCGCCTCTTGCAAAAATAATTGGAAGTCCAAGCAATACCGCAATAATAAATAAAACTATCCCTCCCCTGAATGATTGTTTCGGTTCCATCAATCCTTCCGTCAGCACACCCGACCCGCCGAAGCTGTCCTTCGTATCCACACCCTTAATAAAATCATAATAATCGCTGACCACGTTAGTTGCCGCATGCATAATTACCGATGAAAGAATAATGAATGGCAGCAGGTACCAGAGAGAACCGGATGAATCCATAAGCAGAGCCATCATAGCACCGACTACGCACGGAGTTGCCGATGCAGTAAAGGAGAACGGTCTGGTTGCCCGGAACCAGAGTTTGAGAGAGAAATTTTTATTTGTATTATCAGCCATTGGGTTAGAAATAGATAATGTTATTGAATTAATCTACAAATTTAGGTATTAATTTTTATCCTGACAAGGGAGCATTTCAGCAGCATCCGCAGTCCGCACAGCTGATTACCGTTTCGGAATGATTCTAAATTGTGACATATTATTCTAAAAAAGTGAGTATATTAAAAGACTTTAAGAGAGCAGAGGAAATAAAAATGAAGAATTTTCAGTTTATATTCTCATTTCTGTTCTTATTGTTTTTCACATCAATTTCAAACGCACAATGGGTGCAGACCATTTGCAATGGAGCATGGCTTGTTTACTCACTTACCTATAAAGATTCAATTATTTTTGCCGGATCTGATGCTGGACAAGGTGTTTTTCGCACAACCAATAATGGACAGAACTGGTCACAAACATCTTTAAATAATATATATGCCCGTGCACTTGCAACAAGCGGTTCGAATATCTTTGCGGGAAATGGCATGACTATTTCAGGACCAGGTGTTTATCTTTCAACTAACTACGGATTGAACTGGTTACCGACTTCTTTAACGTATGATACTGTATTTTCACTTGCGGTAAGCGGTAATAATATATTTGCAGGAACGTATGCGCGTGGTGTATTTCTTTCAACTAATAACGGCCAGAACTGGACACAAACTTCTTTAGTTTATACTATTCTGTCACTTGCTATAAACGGAGTAAATATATTTGCAGGAACTTATAACGGGGTTTACCGTTCGACAAATAACGGTCAGAACTGGACACAAACTCCTTTTAATAACCAATATGTTCTGTCACTTGCTGTAAACGGTTCGAATGTTTTTGCAGGAACTTATAACGGGGTTTACCGTTCGACCAATAACGGTCAGAACTGGACACAAACCTCTTTAAATAACCAAAGTGTTCCCTCGCTTGCCGCAAGCGGAACAAATGTATTTGCCGGAACTTCAGGTAATGGTGTATATCTTTCAACAGATAATGGATCAAACTGGATACAGAGGAATGAAGGAATGGGAAATGCGTCGATCGGTTCACTTCTCATCACACAAGACTACATCTTTGCAGGATCAGGTAGTGGAGTTGTATACAGACGCCTATTATCAGATTTTGTACCTACAGCACCGGTACTATATTCACCGCCCAACGGTTCGACAGGACAACCGCTATCATTGAACCTGATATGGTATCAAAGCATAAGTGCTTTTCAGTATAGGGTACAATTAAGTACGGATTCAACATTCAGCACAAATTTGATTGTAAATGACTCGACATTGCTTGCAGGTGATACAATAAGAGCAGTATCAGGACTCAGTTATTTAACTAAATACTACTGGCATGTAAATGCTAAGAATGCGAACGGAACAAGCAATTACAGTTCAACGTGGAGTTTTTTTACTGCTCCGATTAATCCAGCTATCGTAAATTTGAAAGTGATACCCGGCGGATTTTACAACACGGGCACGGGGCAGCTCAGGATGAGAGATACCATAGTGGTAATGCTCGTGGATTCAGCTACATGTAATAAGCTTGATTCGGCTAAAGTCACAATAGACCCTGTTACATTTAGCTCAAGTCCCAGCTTTATTAATATAACCACAGGTTCGTATTACATATATGTATTTCACAGGAACCACCTTACCATTTGCAGCAGGTTGAGACAAACCGTAACGAGGGGTTCAACTGTTAGCTATGATTTTACAACCGATTCAACTAAGGCATACGGCTCTAACATGATAAAGGTATCTATTTCACCCGTTATCTGGGGTATGATCCCAACAGATGCAAACCGTGACGGATATACGGATGCGATCGATCAAACAATCTGGATAATACAGAACGGACACTCCGGATATTTCTCAGCAGACTTTAACGGAGATGGAAATGTTGACGGGTTAGACCAATCGCTCTGGATTTTATACAACGGGAGAAGTACTTATTTGCCTTGTTATATTACGCCAATGAGGTAGCCGCAATCTTCTTTTCTTTCACCTCTTCCTTCTCACCCTGTGTTTATTTTTCCATGATGTAATGTATACAAGAATTGCCACTACAAGATGTATCCAGAACCAGGGACTTGATGTACCAAGGTTGGAGGCGATGTAAATTAATATCAGTGCTCTCGGTAAAAATATTGTAAGCAGAACATCGCCGATGAAAGGGACGGGATTCGGAGGAATTGCAAGAAAGAAATAGTAAATCAGAAGAGTAATCCTTGGTATAAAAAGACTGAGAATTAGAAAAGTAATTTCCATATAGAAACTATTATTAAGTGTTAAACGGTTATTAAGCAGGGCTGAATGAGAGCAAGCTTAATAAAGTAATATTTATTCAATATTAGTAAATAATTAGGTTTGTATAAATTGCATTTGCGGGGATGAAATTATATCTGGAATTAGCCGGATGAAAGTCGAGGGTAGAAAAAGTTTACATAATTGGTCAAATTCGCAAAAAAAACATATTTTAAACCTTGACTTTAAAGATTGTAAAAGCTATATTTGAAGTCCAATCAAATAACGTTCTTTTCATACAATCACACAAAACATAGATTTTGTGTGCGTAATAATTCTTCTGAGTTCAATACAAACTAAATCAAGCTCTCAAAATTATAAAATTACTACGGAGAGTTTGATCCTGGCTCAGGACGAACGCTGGCGGCGTGCCTAATACATGCAAGTCAACTTAAATCGAGGTAGCAATACTTTGAGGAGGGTGGCGCACGGGTGAGTAACGCGTAGGTAATCTGCCTTTGGGTCTGGCATAATTCAGCGAAAGCTGGACTAATATCAGATGATGCAACGGATTGACATCAATGCCGTTGTTAAACCTTCGGGGCCTGAAGATGAGCCTGCGTCCCATTAGATAGTTGGCGGAGTAACAGCCCACCAAGTCTGCGATGGGTAGCTGGTCTGAGAGGATGATCAGCCACACTGGAACTGAGATACGGTCCAGACTCCTACGGGAGGCAGCAGTAAGGAATATTGCTCAATGGCCGAAAGGCTGAAGCAGCAACGCCGTGTGAAGGATGAAGTCCTTTTGGATGTAAACTTCTGTAGAGAAGGAGAAAACCCCCGCTCTGCGGGGATTGATAGTACTTCTAAAGTAAGCCCCGGCTAACTACGTGCCAGCAGCCGCGGTAATACGTAGGGGGCAAGCGTTGTCCGGATTTACTGGGTGTAAAGGGTGCTCAGGTGGCTTTATAAGTCAGAGGTGAAATTCCAAAGCTTAACTTTGGAACTGCCTTTGATACTATGAGGCTTGTGTACGGAAGAGGGTGATGGAATTCCTGGTGTAGCAGTGAAATGCGTAGATATCAGGAAGAACACCAGTGGCGAAGGCGGTCACCTGGTCCGGTACAGACACTAACGCACGAAAGCATGGGGAGCAAACAGGATTAGATACCCTGGTAGTCCATGCCCTAAACGATGAATACTAGATGTTGGGTGTAAAAACTCAGTATCGCAGCTAACGCATTAAGTATTCCACCTGGGGAGTACGATCGCAAGGTTGAAACTCAAAGGAATTGACGGGGGCCCGCACAAGCAGTGGAGCATGTGGTTTAATTCGAGGCAACGCGAAGAACCTTACCTGGGCTTGAAATGCAAGCTAAAGCGGATGAAAGTTCGTGTGCCGCAAGGCGAGCTTGTACAGGTGCTGCATGGCTGTCGTCAGCTCGTGCCGTGAGGTGTTGGGTTAAGTCCCGCAACGAGCGCAACCCTTGTTCTTAGTTGCCACCAGGTAATGCTGAGCACTCTAAGAAGACTGCCTACGCAAGTAGTGAGGAAGGTGGGGATGACGTCAAGTCCGCATGGCCCTTACGCCCAGGGCCACACACGTGCTACAATGGCCGCCACAAAGGGCAGCGAAGCCGCAAGGTAGAGCCAATCCCTAAAAAGCGGTCTCAGTTCGGATTGGAGTCTGAAACTCGACTCCATGAAGCTGGAATTGCTAGTAATCGTGGATCAGCACGCCACGGTGAATACGTTCCCGGGCCTTGTACACACCGCCCGTCAAGCCATGGAAGCTGGGGGTACCCGAAGTCGCCTTTAACAAGCGCCGAAGGTAAAACCAGTGACTGGGGCTAAGTCGTAACAAGGTAGCCGTACCGGAAGGTGTGGCTGGATCACCTCCTTTCTAAAGAGAATCAATTTAGTAACTCTTAAGAACTTACGCACACATTTGATTATATACACAAGACCTGACAGGTTTCGATACCTGTCAGGTCTAAAGTTGTGTAGACCTTAGCTCTCCGCCCAGGCGGATAGTTTATTCGCCATAAGCGAAACGATGCTGTAATGCATTGGGTCATGGTTCTTTAATAAGAAATAAAAAACGTGTTGGGCCTATAGCTCAGTTGGTTAGAGCGTGGCGCTTGAAGGCGCCAAGGCCAATGGTTCTTTAATAAGAAATAATAAACGTGTTGGGCCTATAGCTCAGTTGGTTAGAGCGTGGCGCTTGAAGGCGCCAAGGCCAATGGTTCTTTAATAAGAAATTTAAACGTGTTGGGCCTATAGCTCAGTTGGTTAGAGCGCACGCCTGATAAGCGTGAGGTCAGTGGTTCAACTCCACTTAGGCCCACGCTAGATATCAATAGAGATTATCAGAGCTGGGGGCTATAGCTCAACTGGGAGAGCGCCAGATTTGCATTCTGGAGGTTAGCGGTTCGATCCCGCTTAGCTCCACAAAATTAATAGCGAGTTAGGTTTGTAGTAAACAAGCTATTTAAAACAGAGTGTTAGCTCCGGTATATCCGGGGTTAATTTGTTCTTTTAACAATTAAGTTTTCCGTACGATAACAAGTTTATCAATGCAAAATTCTATCTGTATTGATAAAAATTTTTGGTTAAGTTACTAAGAGCATACAGCGGATGCCTTGGCACAAGCAGGCGATGAAGGACGCGGTTACCGGCGATACGCCCCGGACAGGTGGTAGCAACCTTAGACCCGGGGATTTCCGAATGGAGCAATCCTTACAGAGTAATGTCTGTAAACTCTATGCTGAATACATAGGCATAGCAGAGCCAACCCAGGGAACTGAAACATCTAAGTACCTGGAGGAAGAGAAAACAACCGTGATTTCCGGAGTAGCGGCGAGCGAAAGGGAAACAGCCTAAACCTTTTGGTGTGTTAAAGACTGCAATCTTTGCACCACAGGTGTTGTGGGACTTTCAATGCGGATTTGCAGTACGCATGGGAGTAAAAAACTGATTTGTTAGTTAAATGATCTGGAAAGATCAGCCATAGAGCGTGAAAGCCGTGTAAACGAAAACAATACAGCTCCCGAAAGTATCCCGAGTACCACGGAGTAAGTGGAATTCTGTGGGAATCTGCGAGAACCATCTCGTAAGGCTAAATACTCGCTTGTGACCGATAGTGAATAAGTACCGTGAGGGAAAGGTGAAAAGTACTCCTGACAGGAGGGTGAAATAGTACCTGAAACTGTATGCTTACAAACGGTAGGAGTCTCTTATGCTTTGCTTGCATTGCATATAGGATGACTGCGTGCCTTTTGCTTAATGAACCAACGAGTTGCTCGTGTCATGCAAGGATAACCCGTTCAGCGGGGCATCCGCAGCGAAAGCAAGTCCGAAATGGGCGACATAGTATGATGCGGCAGACGCGAAACCAGCGTGATCTAGTCTTGGCCAGGATGAAGCCCCGGTAACACGAGGTGGAGGTCCGAACCGGTGTGGGTTGAAAACCGCTCGGATGAGCTGAGACTAGGAGCGAAAGACTAATCAAACTTGGAGATAGCTCGTTCTCCTCGAAATAGCTTTAGGGCTAGCCTCGGACCAGAATATTACGGAGGTAGAGCACTGATTGGGGTAGGGCTGTCACAACGGTACCAAACCCAGACAAACTCCGAATTCCGTCAATATGTTCTCCGGGAGTCAGGCAGTGGGGGATAAGCTTCATTGCCAAAAGGGAAAGAACCCAGACCACCTACTAAGGTCCCCAAGTCTATGTTAACAGACTAAGGATGTTAGGTTGCTCAGACAACTAGGATGTTGGCTTAGAAGCAGCCACTCATTTAAAGAGTGCGTAATAGCTCACTAGTCAAGCGACCTAGCGCCGATAATACTCGGGACTCAAACATAGCACCGAAGTAGTGGATGGTGCCTTCGGGCACCGTGGTAGAGGAGCATTCTATTTGCGAACCCGTAACGGGTGTCCTTCGGGACGAAGGCGCATGGTGACGTGTGCTGGAGCGGATAGAAAAGAAGATGTTGGTATAAGTAACGATAATGGAGCTGGAAAAGCTCCACACCGAAAATCTAAGGTTTCCTGAGCAACGTTAATCGTCTCAGGGTTAGTCGGTACCTAAGCCGAGGCCGAAAGGCGTAGGTGATGGCAAACGGGTCAATATTCCTGTACCGCCGAAATTTAAACTTAAGTGACGCAGAAGTGAAAGGAAAGCCATCTGCTGGATTAGATGGTCTAAGGGCGTAGTCTCGGGTAACCGGGATAAAACCTGAACGGGATGGCGCAAGCCTACAAACTTTCCCTAAACATGCTGCCAAGAAAAGCTTAGGTGTATACTAAGGCGACCGTACCGCAAACCGACACAGGTAGATGAGGAGAGTATCCTAAGGTGCTCGAGTGAGCCGTGGTTAAGGAACTCGGCAAATTAACCCCGTAACTTCGGGAAAAGGGGTGCCCACATTGTGGGCCGCAGAGAAATGGGCCAAGCGACTGTTTAACAAAAACACATGTCTATGCTAAGCCGTGAAGGCGCTGTATATGGACTGACACCTGCCCGGTGCTGGAAGGTTAAGGCGAGAGGTCATTCCTGAGCAATCAGGAAGAAGCTTTGAACCGAAGCCCCAGTAAACGGCGGCCGTAACTATAACGGTCCTAAGGTAGCGAAATTCCTTGTCGGGTAAGTTCCGACCTGCACGAATGGTGTAACGATTTGGTCACTGTCTCGACCACGGGCTCGGTGAACTTGTGGTACCGGTGAAGACGCCGGTTACCCGCATATGGACGGAAAGACCCCGTGCACCTTTACTGCACCCTAGCACTGGGTTCGGGTAACTCATGTGTAGAATAGGTGGGAGACTTTGAAGCGGTGGCGCTAGCCATCGTGGAGTCACAATGTGAAATACCACCCTTGGCTTATTTGAACTCTAACCCATCCCGCTGAATCGCGGGAGGAAACACTGTTAGGCGGGTAGTTTGACTGGGGCGGTCGCCTCCTAAATAGTAACGGAGGCTCCCAAAGGTATCCTCAGCCTGGTTGGTAATCAGGTGTTGAGCGCAAATGCACAAGGATGCTTAACTGCGAGACAGACAAGTCGAGCAGGTGCGAAAGCAGGGATTAGTGATCCGACGGTTCCGAGTGGAAGGGCCGTCGCTCAAAGGATAAAAGGTACGCCGGGGATAACAGGCTGATCTCCTCCAAGAGTTCATATCGACGAGGAGGTTTGGCACCTCGATGTCGGCTCATCGCATCCTGGGGCTGGAGAAGGTCCCAAGGGTTTGGCTGTTCGCCAATTAAAGCGGTACGTGAGCTGGGTTCAGAACGTCGTGAGACAGTTCGGTCCCTATCCT